>NZ_JBFUCI010000176.1:0-11992 GCF_056405335.1 Variovorax sp. P1_H12_2 | reverse complement strand
GTGCCGCTGACCGGGATTGCACCGCTTCTCGCGACGCTGGTCGAAGGGTGACGCAGCGGACCGAAGGCAGGCCATGGAAATCCACAATGCCCGAGTGCCGCAGACTCTTCCTGCCTTCCGGCCCCTGGCCGGCATCTATGAGCCGTCCGCGATCCAGCAGTTGCCGGACGGGCGCTTTCTTGTGGTTGAGGACGAAAAGGACCACCCCTTCAGTCTGGTCACGATGGGCGCTGACGGAAGCGTTGGCAGTGCCCCCCTGACTGCCGGGCTGTTTCAAGTCTTCAGCGACTTCTGGAAGCTCGACGATCTTGAAGGACTTGCGCTGGACCGATCGGGATTCGTGTACGCCATTACCTCGCATTCTCGTGACGACGATGGCAACGAGAAGAAGTCGCGCGAACGGCTGGTTCGCTTCCGAGTCGAGGGCCATCGCGTGGTCGAGCCCAAGGTCGTGCACGGACTCAAGCGCGCCTTGACGATGGCATATCCGTTGCTGGCCTCGGCTGCCGAGATCCGGGACGTCAAGGACGCCGGAGGGCTCAACATCGAGGCGTTGGAGATGTGCCCGGACCAGCAGCGGCTGCTGATCGGCTTTCGAAGCCCGCTGCACGAAGGTCGCGCCATCATCGCCAGCGTCGAAAATCCGGCTGCACTCTTCGATGATGACGCGCCGCCTCGGCTGGCCGCCGACCTCAGCGAACTGGATCTGGGCGGCCATGGCATCCGCGGTCTTTCCTACATGCCTGCGCTCGGTGCGTACCTGGTCGTCAGCGGGCCGATGTCGCGCGAAGGCGGCGAGTTCTCGCTCTGGCGCTGGAACGGCCAGCCGCACGGCTCTGCGCGTCGCGTCACCATTCCCGGTCTGCCAGGCCTCGCGCGCGCAGAGGGAGTGTGTCCAGCCGTCGTCGACGCAGGACCAGGAATCATCGTCGTCAGCGACGACGGCAGCCGCCGTGAAGGACGCCCTGCCAGTTTTCTGCTGCTGGGCATCGATCACCTTCGATTCGACTGAGAGAACGGTCGGCTCGGCGTTACGGCAGAATTCGCTTCAAAGCCGATGCTTTCGGTGGAGAAGCCCATGGCTGTATTGCTGAGCGAGATCCAGTGGAGCGACCCGGTCCTGTCGGTGGCGCACGACGTGGCGTGGGAAGCTGAACTCAAGCGCCGCGGCGCACAGGTCCTCGAGGTAGACCGCCGGGTCGCTCCCAGCCGTTGGCTGCGCGAGGCAGCCTACGAGGCAACGAACTACGTGCCGGTCGCCCTGTCGGAGCGGCTGCAGCGCATCGGCAGCATGGTCACGGCGCAGGAAAATTCGTGTCGATACTGCTATGGCGCGAACCGTGCCTACATGAAGGTGCTGGGCTATTCCGAGTCTTTCATCCAGCAGGTCGAACGCGACGTGCAGACGGCCGAGCTGGACGAGAAGGAACGCGCCTACATCGCCTTTTGCCGCAGTCTGGCCCGATCGAGGCCCCGCCCGGCTGCGGCCGAGCGTGCCGCCCTGCTTGAGCTCGGCTATACGCCGGTGCAAGTCTGCGAGATGGCCTTTTCGATCTCGCTCGGGTGCTTCTACAACCGCGTGAGTACGCTGCTGGCGTGTCCACCCGAACAGAAGTTCGAACGCATGGCCAACGGACCGTTCCGCTGGGTGCTCGCGCTCGCGATACCGTTGATGAAGAAGTTCTCCCCAAGGAGGCCGGAGGAGGCGGTGCCGGATCGGGCTGCGTTGGCTGCCGGCCCCTTTGGCGTGGTCGTGGCGCCGCTCGCCGGTCTGCGTGCAGGCAGCGTCATGAAGGCGGCGCTCGACGGCGCATTCGACTCGGGGGTGCTGAGCCGCAACGCCAAGGCCCTGATGTTCACAGTGATCGCGCGCACACTCGGCTGCCCGCATAGCGAAGCCGCGGCGACCCGGTTGCTGCTGGAAGAGGGCCTGAGCCAGGCCGAGATCGAAGGCGCGATGGCGACGCTTCGTTGCCCCCGCCTGGCACTGCGCGAAGCCGGCCTGCTGGCCTGGGCGCGCGACACGGTGTACTACGAGCCTTCGTCGATTCAGCGAAGGACGCGCGCCCTCGGTGAGGCACTGGGGGCCGACGCATTGCTGGAAGCCATCGGCGTGGCATCGCTGGCGAACGGGACCGTCCGGCTGGCGATGCTGCTGGAATGATGACGCTGGTGTGGGCCCTTGCCGCGGCCGGAGCCATCGCCCTCTCCATCCTGGCGGTACTCGTCCTGCGCGGCCGTCGCCAGAACGACCAGTTGGAGAAACTGCTGCTGGCCGCCGACGACAAGCTGGAGCAATTGCAGCGTCAGTTCGAGCGCTTCGTGCCGGCTGACGTGGTGGAGCGGCTCACCCGCACCGGCGACGCCTTCGTACCCGAGCGGCGCCAGGTGACGATGCTGTTCGCCGACCTGCGAGGCTTCACGGCCCTGTGCGATCGCCTCGACCCCGCGATCACGGTGAACATTCTCAACGACTATTTCCGCCACATGACGGTGGCCATCACGCATCATCACGGCCATGTCACCGAGTTCGTGGGCGACGGCTTGCTGGCCCTGTTCGGCGCCTTGGAATCCAATCCCTGGCAGGCGCGGGACGCCGTACTCGCCGCACTGGACATGCGCTCGGAACTGGCGCGCTACAACGACACCCTGCGTGAGAAGGGCCTGCCTGAACTTCGCTTCGGCATCGGCATTCACGGTGGGGAAGTGGTGGCAGGCGTGATCGGGACCGCGGGCCTTTCGAAGTTCAGCGTGACCGGCGATCCGATCAACGTGGCCTCCCGGGTCGAATCGCTGACCGGCAAGTACGAAGTCGATCTGCTGATCACGGAGGAAATCCGTCGCGCGATCGACGATCAGTTTCACCTGCGCCCCATGCCGCCGGCCCTGGTCAAGGGCAAGGCGGAGCCGATCCAGACCTATTTCGTGCAGGCCGAGAAGTAGGGCGCGCTGTCGGCCAAGACTACAGCGACGACACCAGTCTCCCCAGGCTCGACAGGGCCTGCTCGCTGCGCGCATCCCAGGTGTGGCCGTAGTTCAGCCGCAGGCAGTTCGTGAACGCGCGGCTGGCGGAGAAGATCGGTCCTGGCGCCACGCTGATGCCGAGCGACAGCGCATGGCGATGGACCTTCAGCGCGTCGATGCCCTCGGGGAGTTCGACCCACAGGAAGTAGCCGCCCGCGGGCCGGGTGGCCCGCGTGCCGCTCGGAAAGTGATGTCCGACCGCCTCGGCAAAGGTGGCCTGCTGGGCCGCCAGCGTCTGGCGCAGCTTGCGCAGGTGCTTGTCGAATCCGCCGCGCTCCAGGTAGAGCGCCATCGCGCGTTGCGCCGGCGCGGAGGCGCTCAGCGTGGTCGTCAGCTTCTGGCGCGCAACCGATTTCACGAAGCGCCCGGGCGCCGCCCAGCCGATGCGGTAGCCGGGCGCCAGGCATTTCGAGAACGAGGAGCAGTGCATGACCAGGCCCTGCGTGTCGAAGGCTTTCGCGGGCGCCGGGCGCTTGTCGCCGAAATAGAGCTCGGCATACACGTCGTCCTCGATGAGCGGCAGCTGGTGGCGCGCGAGCAGTTCCACCAGCGCCTTCTTCTTGGCCTCCGGCATCGAGCTCCCGAGCGGGTTCTGGAAGGTCGTCATCAGCCAGCACGCCTTCGGCTTGTGGCGCGAGATCGCATGCTCCAGGGCCGTGAGGTCGATGCCTTCGCGGGGGTGGGTCGGCACCTCGATGGCCTGCAGCCCCATGCGCTCGAGCGCCTGCAGCGCCGCATAGAAGGTGGGCGATTCGACGACCACCGAATCGCCGGGACGGGTCACGGCGGACAGGCACAGGTTGAGGGCTTCGAGCGCGCCGTTGGTGATGACGATCTCGTCCGTGTGCACGGGCATGCCGTCGGCCAGATAGCGCAGCGCGATCTGGCGGCGCAGCGCCTCGTTGCCCGGGCTCAGGTCGTCCACCGTGCTCCAGGGGTCCAGCGACTGCGCGCTCGAGGCCATGGCCTGGCCGAGCCGCCCCAGCGGGAACAGCAACGGGCTCGGAAACGCCGAGCCGAAGGGAACGACATCGCGCGTCATGCTGGATTCGAGGATCTCGAACACCTGTTCGCTGACGTCGACCGCGATCGATTCGTCCCTGGGCTGCGAGGTCAGGTCCGGTTCGGGCGGCACCTGCCTGACGCCGGCCGAGACGTAGTAGCCCGACCGCTCCCTGGCCCGGATCAGGCCGCGGGCCTCGAGCAGGTAGTAGGCCTGGAACACCGTGGACGCGCTGACGCCCCGGCTCTGGCTGGTGTGGCGCACCGACGCCAGGCGGTCGCCGGCATGCAGCACGCCGGTGCGGATCGACGCCTCGATGTCGGCGGCCAGCGCTTCGTAGAGCTTCATCAATGCCTCCCGGATGCAGCTCGCGACGGGCTGGCCCGGCGTGCGCTGATATGCAATTTCGTGGATTGTAGTGAAACGCATGAATGTGAGCTTGTCGGCCCGATGCGGGGAAGGGGTGGCGGGTGGATCGCTATCTGATCTGCTTTTTGACGAGGCAACTGGTGATTCACGATCTGATCCATGCGACCTAGGATCGTGGTCACGTTCTTCCCCGGCCCCGTGCCTGACCCTCGGGAAGACAGAAAGAGGACATGAACCCCACCGCCTTGCTGCTGGCCACCTTCCTGCTGTCGATCACCGGCCTGTTTGCATTCATCTGGTCGCTGCGCAAGGGCCTGTTCGATGCCGAATCGACCGGCGCGCGCACCATCTTCTCGGCCGGCGAGATCGGYCATCCCGAGGAGCCCTCGGCCAGCGCGGAGCAGCAGCGCCGGCTGGCGGCCGTGACCGCGGGCCAGGCAGCGCCGGCCCGGGGCATGGCGCCCAGCGAGGCGACGGTCCGCGAGGCGGCCGACCGCTCCAGCGCGTTCCCGGCCTTCGTGCTCATCGGCTCGGCCGTGGTCTGGCTGCTGGTGGCTTCGGCCGCCGGCCTGCTGACCTCGCTCAAGCTCCACTGGCCCGACCTGATGACCGAACACGCCTGGCTCACGATGGGCCGCCTGCGCACGCTGCACCTCAATGCGGTGGCCTATGGCTGGGCGCCGCTGGGCCTGCTCGGCCTGGCGATCTGGATGCTGCCGCGCCTGCTCAAGACCCAGTTGATGGGCGGGCGCCTGGTCATCGTCGGCGCCGTGCTCTGGAACGCGGGCCTGATCGCCGGGCTGGGCGCGATCGCCATCGGCCTGAGCGCCGGCATGGAGTGGCTGGAGATCCCCTGGCAGATCGGCGGCCTGTTCGCCGTCGGCGGCATGCTGATCGGCCTGCCGATGGCGCTGATGCTGCAGCGGCGCCAGGTCCAGCATCTGTACGTGTCGGTCTGGTACATGGGCGCGGCGCTGTTCTGGTTCCCCACGCTCTACATCGTGGCCAAGATCCCCGGCGTGCACTTCGGGGTCGAGCAGGCGACGATGAACTGGTGGTTCGGCCACAACGTGCTGGGCCTGTTCTACACGCCGCTGTCGATCGCCTGCGTCTACTACTTCCTGCCCAAGGTCATCGGCCGGCCGGTGCGCTCGTACAACCTGTCGCTGCTCGGCTTCTGGACCCTGGCCTTCTTCTACGGGCAGGTCGGCGCCCATCACCTGATCGGCGGACCGATCCCGGAGTGGCTGATCACGCTGTCGATCGTGCAGAGCGTGATGATGATCATCCCGGTGGTGGCCTTCTCGCTCAACCAGCACCTGACGCTGCAGGGCCACTTCAGCGCGCTCAAGCACTCCCACGTGCTGCGCTTCATCTTCTTCGGCGCCGTGATGTACACGCTGGCCTCGCTGCAGGGCTCGCTCGAAGCGCTGCGCTCGCTCAACGCGGTCACGCACTTCACGCACTTCACGGTGGCGCACGCGCATCTGGGCATGTACGGCTTCGTGTCGATGGTGATCTTCGGCGGCGTGTATTTCGCGCTGCCGCGCATCCTCGACACCCGCTGGCCCAAGCCCGCGCTGATCAGCCTGCACTTCTGGCTGGTGGTGGCCGGCTTCGCGGTCTACATGATCACGCTGAGCATCGGCGGCATCCTGCAGGGCCTGATCCTGCTCGACCCGGCGCGCCCCTTCATGGACTCGGTCGCGGTCACGCTGCCCTGGCTCCAGGGCCGCTCCATCGGCGGCGCGCTGATGACGCTCGGCCACCTGGTGTTCGCGTGGCACGTCGCGCTGATCACCGCGCGCTCGGGCGTGTTCACGCAGACCGACCGCATCGCACTCCACACCTCGGCGGTCTGACACCATGGAAAACGAACTCAAGCTCGTGAGCGGCGCGATGGTGACGCTCTCGCTCGCCACCGCCGCGATGATCATCGTGCCCTTCCTGCAGCTCAAGGACGAGCCGGCGCCGCCGGCCCTCAAGCCCTACAGCAGCCAGGAGCTCCGGGGCCGCACGGTCTACATGGCCAACGGCTGCATCGCCTGCCATACGCAGCAGCCCAGCACCACCGGCGCCGGCATCGCCGATGCGCAGCGGGGCTGGGGCCGCGCCTCGGTGGCCGGCGACTACCACTACGACGAGCCGCCGCTGCTCGGGACGATGCGCACCGGGCCGGACCTCTTCAACATCGGCGTCCGCCAGCCCAGCGCGGACTGGCACCTGGGCCACCTGTTTCAGCCGCGGGCCTACGTGCCGGGCAGCATCATGCCGTCGTATCCCTTCCTGTTCGAAGTGAAGAACGAAGGCAGCGCGGCCAAGGGCGAGCGCATCGTGGCGCTGCCGCCCGGCACCGTGCCGCTCGGCAAGACGGTGGTCGCCACGCCGGCGGCGCTGGATCTCGTGGCCTACCTGCAGAGCCTGCAGCGCGAGTACCCCGTGCTCACGCCGGCGCAGGCGGAGGCCGTCACGCGCATGCTGCCGGCGCGCCGCGGGCTCGAAGCGCCGGCCGCCGCCAACGCGTCGCCCGAAGTCCCCACAGGAAAGAACAACGATGAAGCAGCCCCAGCAAAGCCGTAGCAGCGAGCACGCCGATCCGCACGAGCAGTACAACCCGGTGCCGCGGGTGGTGCTGGGCCTGGCGCTGGGGCTCGTGGTGTGGGCCGTCGGCTACATCCTGCTGGCCAGGCCCGATGGCCTCGCGGGACTGGGCGACCAGCGCGCGCCGGCCACGCTGGCCAAGGGGACGGCGCCGGCGCAGGGAGGCACCGTCGACGGGCGCCAGCTGTTCGTCGCCAAATGCCAGGCCTGCCACCAGGCGGCCGGGCAGGGGCTGCCGGGCGTCTTTCCGCCGCTGGCGAATGCGTCGTGGGTCAAGGGGCCGGCCGAGATCCCGATCCAGATCGTGCTGCACGGACTGAATGGTCCGATCGAAGTCGCCGGCACGACCTACAACGGCTCGATGCCCGCCTTCGGGGAGCAGATGAACGACGCCGAGCTGGCCGCCGTGCTGAGCTTCATCCGCGCCGAATGGGGCAATGCCAGTGCCGCGGTGGACGCGACGGCCGTGCAGGCCGCGCGCAAGGCCAGCGCCGAGCGCACGCAGCCCTGGCCGGGCATTGCCGAACTGCAGAAGTTCGCAGCGTCCGCCGGCGGGACGCCGCCGTGATGCGCGGCTGGCGCACGCTGGCGTCGACGGCCATCGTGGCCGTCGCGGCGCTGTCTGCGTTCGCGGCCGTGACCCATGGCTTCGCCGCCGTGACCTCGGACGGCGTGAGGCGCGCCGAGCTCGCAAGTGCGCCGCGCACGCTGCCCGCGATCGGATTGATCGACGCCGGCGGCAAGCCGCTGGCGTTGAGCGACTACGGCCGGCCTGCGCGGCGGGTCACCTTCGTCACGCTGGCCTATGTGCGCTGCCAGTCCGTGTGCCTCACCAGCGTCGCCGGGCAATCCTGGCTGCAGGGCGAGATCCAGGCGCGCGGGCTCGGCGACCGGGTAAGGCTGCTCACGCTCAGCTTCGATCCGGCCAACGACACGTCGCAGGTGCTGGCCGAACAGGCGCGGCGGCTGGACGCCGACCCCGCGGTCTGGCGCTTCGCCGGCGTCGGCGATCCAGGCCAGCTGCGGGCCATGCTGGACCTGTTCGGCGTCGTCGTGCTGCCGGACGGGCAGGGCGGCTATTCGCACAACGCGGCGCTGTTCCTGATCGGCGAGGACGGCCGCCTGAGCCGTGCCTACGACATCGATCGCCCGGACATCGCGCTGGCCGACTACCTGCGCAGCGCCGCAGGCGCGTGAGCATGGCGAGACGCTGGAGCCACCTTCTGCGCGACCTCGCGCCGGGCCTGCTGCTGGCCGGCCTGGCGGCTGCGCATCCCTGGCTCGAACACACGATGGCGCGCCACATGGGCCTCGAGCTGCCCGCCTTGCTCCTGCTCGGCGGGTTCGCGGCCGCCCGGGCCGGAGACGGCTTGAGCCGCGCCATCGGCCGCTGGAACGCCCACGGGCTGCCGGGCCTGCTGTTCGCGCTGTGCGTGACCGGGTTCTGGATGGTGCCGGCGGCGCTCGACCTGGCCGTGCTGCACACGGGCGTGGCCGTCGCCAAGGTCGCGAGCCTGGTCGCCGCGGGGCTGCTGCTGCGCGCGTCCTGGGCCTCTGCCGGCACCGTGCTGCAGGCCTTCATCGTCCTCAACGGGTTCTGGATGACCCTGGCCGCGGGCCTGATGTACCAGGAAGCGCCGCAGCAGTTGTGCAGCGTGTACCTGGTCGACCAGCAGGGGCAGGCCGGCCGTGCGATGGTGGCCTGGGCGTCGGCGGGGCTGGTCGCCTGGCTGTGGTTTGTCGCCCGCTCTTCGTGGCGTTCGGAAGACGTCGCGGTGGGGCAGGTGCCTTCGCTGGCGCCATGGTCGATGTGCGACCCGGGCTGAACCGGGCACCCGTGGCAACGCCACGTCGGACGCCGTTGCCACCCGGCTCCTTGCAAGGGCTGCAAGCCTAATGCGACGCCCAGAGCCTCAGAGCCATCGACGAACCCTCGCCTTGTAGCTGACATATACGTCACCGAATGCCGACATGAGGGCTCTCTCCTCTGGCGCTATTTGGAAGCGAGTCATGTAGGCCACGAACACTATCGGTCCGGCCAGCGTCCAGGGCGCGCAAAGGAACGCCGTCCAGCCGACGAGCACGAAAAGCAAACCAACGTACATCGGGTTGCGGGTGACTCGGTAGATGCCGGTGGTGACCAACGATGAGGCAGTTTCGGGCTTCATCGGGTTCAAGGTTGTTCGGGCCTGATGAAACGCGATGACGCCTGCAGCGCTGAATACGCCGCCGACGAGCGCGATGGCAACCGCAACAGCAATTCGCAGGGGAGCAGCGACTTCGAAGGTCAGCGTGAGCCGAGAGACAGCCCACATCGCCAATGCGAGAACCAACGCCACGACCGGGGGCGGAACCTTCAGTTCGAGTGCATTCATGGGATTCCTGTCGCTTGAGTGCATCGCAGGCTACTTCAATGTGCCGGGTTCAGTCGAGGATGCGGACATTGGTTTGTGCAGCTCCGCGGTTGGGCCTGACATCGCTCCAGTTCCGATCGCGCTGCGCGTTGCACCGTGCCGCCGCCGGCGCGACCGGCTACAGTCGGCCAGCTGCAGACCTTCGAACCGCCCCTTCCATTCGACACGAACGCATGACCATCTCTCGATTCCGCATGCTGGCTCCCATCGCTCTGGTGAGCCTTATGACAGCATCGGCTCATGCGCGCAGACGAGGCGGGGGCGGCGGTGAAGGCGAGGACCTGATGCCATGGCTCACAGAGTTCATGGCGTACTTCTTCCTAGTCATGCTCGCCCTAGCCGTTGCAGGCGCGCTATGGCGCTACTTCACGCGCCCCTCCGCCGCGGACCTGGCCCGAGAGCGAAGCATGAGACGCCTGTCCAGACGAGAAGACAAGGCAAGGCGCCGACCGCAGCGCTGACGGCTATGCTCCGGCAGCAGCCGGCCAGGAACGGACATTTGGAGCGTGAGCGCCACTAACATGGCGTCTCCCACTAGAACGAGGCATCCATGGAAATCCAGACTCTCACCGCGGCCCTGACCGTCGCGCTGCTCGCCGCCGCCTGCACCACGGCACCGCGCGTGGTCGCACCCACTTCGCCGACCGAAGTGGGCGAAGTGCGCGCCGGCACCGGCTACCTGAAAGGCTATCTCGCGCCCGCCGAACTGCCCGACAGCCTCGCCCTGTTGCCACCGCCACCGGCCGAAGGCTCGCCTGCCTTGGCGGCCGACACTGCCGCCTTCCGCAACCTCACCAAACAACAAGGCACGCCGCGCGGCGCCATGGCCGTGTCGGATGCGAACCTGCATTTCCCCGAAGCTGCATCGGTTTTCTCGTGCGCCTTGGGCGTGCAGATTTCCGAGCAGGCCACACCCAACCTGAACATGCTGCTGCGGCGCACGTTGACCGATGCCGGCCTGGCGACCTACAAGGCCAAAGACAAGTACGGGCGCACGCGTCCTTTCGTCATGCTGAAGACCGGTAGTTGCACGCCGAAGGAAGAAGCCTTTCTGGCCAAGGATGGCTCCTATCCGTCGGGCCACTCAGCCATCGGCTGGGGCTGGGCGCTGGTGTTGACTGAACTGGCGCCCGATCGCGCCGACGCGCTGTTGCAACGCGGCCGGGCTTTCTCACAAAGMCGCGGCATTTGCGGCGTTCACTGGCAGAGCGACATCGCGGCAGGGCGCCTGGTCGGTTCCGCCACGGTGGC
The DNA here is from genome assembly GCF_056405335.1 of Variovorax sp. P1_H12_2. NCBI lineage: Bacteria > Pseudomonadati > Pseudomonadota > Betaproteobacteria > Burkholderiales > Comamonadaceae > Variovorax > Variovorax sp. P1_H12_2. Next base: position 1,330 of record NZ_JBFUCI010000176.1, on the reverse strand, counting down.
ACGTCTGCACACCAACCCGGTGTTCAACGCACAGATGACCGCTGCACGCGACGAGATCGCCAAGGCCCGCGCCGTCGGCGCACCGCAAACGGCGGCATGCACCACCGAAGCAGCGACCATCGCGGTTTCAAGTTCGTCGGCGCCTTGATCGCGTAGGGCGCGCGAGTCGTGCAGCGGAAGCTCAAGGCCCATAGCCCCGAGGCCATGACCGGCTACAGTCGGCCACGAGCGGACCGTCAACGATTCATCCTGAAAGGACGCCACATGAACCGCTTCCGTTGCCCGAGGTTGAAGCTTGCCTGCACCACAGCTTTCATGCAGTTGCTTTGTGCATGCACGGGTGCACCGGCCGCCGCGCCAGCGAGCCCGCCCGGCCTCGTTCACGACTCGCCTGACACAACCAAGGTCTGCCAAGCTGACCAAGTGCCGGACGCATCCCTTGTCGGGAAGACGGAAGCCGACGCTCTGGCCCTGCTCAAGGGTTGCCCTTGGCGCATCGGAGAACGGGACGGCCAGCAATTTCCCGGCACCATGGACTTCGAACCGACGCGGCGGACATTGGGGATTGCTGGCGGCAAGGTGACTTGGGTTCGGCGCGGATAGTTCGAAGATGACCGCAGGATGCCATCGCGAGGAGTGCGCCAACCGAGGTCAATCGCGTTGGGGGCGCCGTAGACAGGCAGGCGGCTAACAGCCGTCATTGGGACCTACCGTCCAGTTCGAACGCAGCAGCACAAAAAGGAAGCAAGTTGCAAGTCAAACGGATCGTCGCCAATTTCGAGGCGCTGGAACCCGGCCGGGCCCGGGCGTTCTATCAAGATGTCCTTGGCCTCGAGCTTTTGATGGACCATGGCTGGATTCAGACCTTTGGCTCTCCGACAGAGATGGCCATACAGGTGAGCTTCGCCGCGGAAGGTGGTTCTGGCACCCTGGTGCCGGACCTATCGATTGAAGTGGATGATGTGGATGCTGCGCTCGAGCGCATGAGGACCGCCGGCTTCTCTATCGAATACGGACCCGCTGACGAACCCTGGGGCGTCCGCCGATTCTTCGTTCGCGATCCATTCGGGAAGCTGGTCAATATCCTTGCGCACTTATGAGCGCCATCCTGTCTACCACGAGATTCGGCCACAAGCCGACCGTCACCGCGTCCGTTGCTGGACGCTGCGGATGGGTCGGTCCGGCTGAGCCCCGCTTGACTTCGACCCGTCGCCGCACCGTGYCGACACCGGCAAACCACGCATCGAGAGGACGTGGTCGCCTACAAAGACGACTAAATCGCTTAGCGTCCTTGCTGCAACCGGTGCAACCCTTGGTCTGTCAGGAGCTT
>NZ_JBFUCI010000175.1:0-12020 GCF_056405335.1 Variovorax sp. P1_H12_2 | reverse complement strand
CGGCGAGGCAGCCGATGCGACGCGCAAGCGCCGCCGCCGGCGCAAGCCGCGCAGCGGTGGCGCCGGCGAGGCGGGCGGCGTTGCAGCCGAATGAGCTTCAGGGCTTTTGTCGGGATCGGCGCCAATCTCGGCGACGCGCGCGCCACCGTGGGGCAGGCCATGGACGACCTGGATGCGTTGCCGCAGACCCGCGTCAGCGCCCGTTCCTCGCTCTATCGAAGCGCACCGGTGGATGCGGGCGGCCCCGACTTCATCAATGCGGTCGTCGAGCTCCGGACGGCGCTCGACCCGCACGCGCTGCTGGCCGAGCTGCAGCGCCTCGAAGCGGGCGCGGGCCGTGAGCGGCCCTACCGCCATGCGCCCCGTACCCTCGATCTCGACCTGCTGCGCCACGGCGACGCGGTGCTCGAGACCGCGCAGCTCAGCCTGCCGCATCCGCGGATGGGCGAGCGTGCCTTCGTCCTGCTGCCATTGGCGGAAATCGCCCCGGAGCAGGTCACGTCCCTTCAACTCGCGCAGGTGGCGGACCAGCGGATCGAACGGCTCTGAGAGCCGCTCCCGAGCCCGGCCATTACACTTGCGCGGTTTTTTCACGATGGCGTCACGGGCATGTGCTTGCGACGGCCCTTTGAACCCAGGAGAGCGCCATGTTCGGCAAGCTGCTGCCCCGCGAGGGGAATTTTTTCGAGATGTTCAATCAGCACGCCGACCGCATTGTCGAAGCCGCGCGCGCGTTCGAGCACCTCGTGGCCAACTACAACGACCTGCATCTGCGCGAGCAGTACAACCGCGACGTCGACAACGCCGAGCGGGCGGCCGACCGCGTCACGCATGACGTCAACCGGCTGATCCACAAGACCTTCATCACGCCGATCGACCGCGAGCAGATCCACAAGCTGATCAACACCATGGACGACGTGGCCGACCTGATCCAGGACTCGGCCGAGACCATGGCGCTGTACGACGTGCGGCACATGACCGAGGAGATCACGCGCCTCACTACGCTCAGCGTGAAGTGCTGCGAACGCGTCAAGGACGCGGTCAAGTTCCTCTCGAAGATCGCCGACCCGGCCACGGCCGAAGCCACGCTGAAGACCTGCGAGGAGATCGATCGGCTCGAATCCGATGCCGACCGCGTGATGCGCAGCGCCATGAGCAAGCTGTTCCGCGAGGAGCCCGATGTGCGCGAGGTCATCAAGCTCAAGGCCATCTACGAACTGCTCGAGACCATCACCGACAAGTGCGAGGACGTCGCCAACGTGATCGAGGGCATCGTCCTCGAGAATTCCTGAACTGACGGAATCTCGAATGGCAACGGTTCAGGTCGCCCTCTGGGTGGTGGTGGTTCTGGTCGCGCTGGCCATTGCCTTCGATTTCATGAACGGCTTCCACGACGCGGCGAACTCGATCGCCACCGTTGTGTCGACCGGGGTGCTCAAGCCCGGCCAGGCTGTGGTGTTCGCAGCCTTCTTCAACCTGGTCGCGATCTTCGTGTTCCACCTGAGCGTGGCGGCGACCATCGGCAAGGGCATCGCGCAACCGGGCATCGTCGACGTGCACGTGGTTTTCGGCGCGCTGGTCGGCGCGATCAGCTGGAACTTCGTCACCTGGTACTACGGCATCCCGAGCAGCTCGTCGCACGCGCTGATCGGCGGCATCGTCGGCGCGGTGATCGCCAAGGCCGGCTCGGGCGCCCTGGTCGCCTCCGGCATCTGGAAGACCGTGGCCTTCATCTTCGTCTCGCCGCTGCTGGGCTTCCTGCTGGGGTCCTTCATGATGGTCGTCGTCGCCTGGGGTTTCCGGCGCGCCACGCCGTCGCGCGTCGACCGCTGGTTCCGGCGGCTGCAGCTGGTCTCGGCCGGCGCCTACAGCCTGGGCCATGGCGGCAACGACGCGCAGAAGACCATCGGCATCATCTGGATGCTGCTGATCGCCACCGGCTACGCGGCCGCCGATGCGGCCGCGCCGCCGACCTGGACCATCGTGAGCTGCTACACCGCGATCGCGCTGGGCACCATGTTCGGCGGCTGGCGCATCGTCAAGACCATGGGCCAGAAGATCACCAAGCTGAAGCCGGTCGGCGGCTTCTGCGCCGAGACCGGCGGGGCGCTGACCCTGTTCCTGGCGACCGCGCTGGGCATCCCGGTGTCGACCACCCACACCATCACCGGCGCGATCGTCGGTGTCGGCTCGGTGCAGCGCGCCAGCGCGGTGCGCTGGGGCGTGGCCGGCAACATCGTCTGGGCCTGGGTGCTGACGATTCCGGCCTCCGCCTTCGTGGCCGCGATCGCCTACTGGATCGGCCTGCAGGTCTTCTGACGCAATCGGCCGGCGCAGCCCGGCCTTGTTGGTGAAACACCGCGGAACCGGCTTCGCCGGGCCGCTGGTGTTGCCCCCGGAAGGGGGTGGGCGCCCGACACGAAGTGCGGGCAACCTGGGGGCGAGCAACAGTCCCACCGCGGAACCGGCTTCGCCGGGCCGCTGGTGTTGCCCCCGGTAGGGGGTGGGCGGGCTACACGAAGTGAGCCCAACCTGGGGGCGAGCCCCTACTGCGACATCTTTCGCCCTTCCTCGATCTGGTGCTCGAAGAAGCGCTGGAAGCTGAAGGCGATGCTGGCCATCAGGATCGTGCTGCCGAAGAACAGTGCCAGCACCACCGCGCCGATGGTGAGCCAGCTGGTGTTGCCGGCCGCGGCATCGCCGGAGCGCCCGGCGTTGTAGCGCGCATTCCATTTCTCCGGCGTCATGAGCCCGTAGACGATGGCGGTGAGCGCGCAGCCCGCGATGGTGAAGCCCAGCATCGGAATCAGCGCCCAGCTCAGGCCGTCGTCGCTGCCGTACATGCGGACCCGCTCGATGCCGTAGAGGCCGAGCGCGGTCGGGATCGGCAGCAGCCAGCCCAGCAGGCTCGAAAAGCCGCGCAGGTAGAAGCAATGCAGCCCCAGCGGGCCGCCCAGGAAGGCCAGCCACGCGGCCACGGTCTTGTTTTTCATTCGGGGCGGGTGGAGGCGCCTTCGCCCAGCACCTTCTCCATCAGGACCACGTCGCGCCACTCGCCGAACTTCCAGCCGCAATCCTTCAGCACGCCGACGTGGGTGAAGCCCTGGGTCCGGTGCACGCCGATCGAGCCGGCGTTGGCCGAGTCGCCGATCACCGCGATCAGCTTGCGCACGCCGACCGCTTCGGCGGCCTGTGACAGTGCGGCCAGCAGCCGGGCGCCGAGGCCTTGGCCGCGGGCACTGTCGGCCAGGTAGATCGAGTCCTCGGCCGAGAATCGATAGGCGGGGCGCGGCTTGAACCAGTTGCAGTAGGCGAAGCCGAGCAGCTCGCCGTCGCGCTCGGCCACCAGGTAGGGCAGGTTCTTGGCCAGCACGTCGGCCCGGCGGGTGGCCATGTCGGCGGCGGCCGGCGCTTCGGTCTCGAAGGTGCCTGTGCCGTGCAGCACGTGGTGCGCGTAGATGGCGGTGATGGCCGCGACGTCGTCGTCGCGGCTGGGTCGGATCTGGGTCATTCGGGGGAACTTGGCGAGGCCTGGGATTGGAAAAACGGGAGAGCGGGCTATAATCGTGGGCTTTTCAGCGTGTCGCTGGCCGGGTGGCCATGTCGCGTGTCTCGACGCTGAAAGAACACTGTGGGCGAACCTTGCGGGTTTGCTGCACCACCCCAAGGATAAATCATGGTCGTCATTCGACTCTCCCGCGGCGGTTCCAAAGGCCGTCCGTTCTTCAACATCGTCGTGTCGGACAAGCGCGTTCGCCGCGATGGCCGTTTCATCGAGCGCCTGGGTTTCTACAACCCGACCGCGAAGGAAAACGAGGAAAGCATCCGCATCGCCCAGGACCGCCTGACCTACTGGAAGAGCGTCGGCGCGCAAGCCTCGCCCACGGTCATTCGCCTGATCAAGCAAGCCGCTGCGGCGGCTCCCAAGGCTGCAGCCTAAGACTGCCGGCCAGGCGATGCTGCCCACCCTCGAAGCCGCCGAATTGCCGGCGGATGCGATCGAAGTCGGGCGCATCGCCGATGCCTGGGGCATCAAGGGCTGGTTCAAGGTCCTGCCTCACAGCGCCCAGCCCGAGGCGCTTTTCTCTTCCAAGCGATGGTTGCTCCAGCCCCCGGGCGCAGCGGGCGGCCAGGCGTTCAAGCTCGCGATCCGCGAAGCCAAGGAACATTCCGACGTCATCGTCGCCTCGTCCGAGGACGTGCCCGACCGCAATGCGGCCGAGGCGCTGCGCGGCGCGCGCGTGTTCGTGCCGCGCTCGAGTTTCCCGACCGCCGGCGATGACGAGTACTACTGGGTCGACCTGATCGGTCTGGCGGTGGTCAACCGCGAGGGCGTGGCGCTCGGCACCGTGCGCGAACTGCTCGCCTCCGGCCCGCAGACCACGCTGGTGCTCGATGCGCAGGAAGACGGCAAGCCGGTCGAGCGCATGGTGCCTTTCGTTGCCGTCTTCGTCGACAAGGTCGATCTGGCGGGTCGGCTGATCACGGTCGACTGGCAGCCCGACTACTGACCCGGCCAGATCAGGCCCCGGTCCGGCGCTCATGCGCTTCGATGTCATCACCCTCTTTCCCGAACTGTTCGCGCCCTTCCTCGCGAGCGGCGTGACCCGCCGTGCCTACGAGTCGAAGCAGGTCGAGGTCGTGCTGTGGAATCCGCGCGACTTCGCCGAGGGCAACTACCGGCGCGTCGACGACCGGCCTTTCGGCGGCGGCCCCGGCATGGTCATGATGGCCGAGCCTCTCGCGACCTGCCTCGACGCGGCGCTGGCCGCGCGCGGCGCGCCGGCGCCGGTGGTGCTGTTCTCGCCGATCGGCGAGGCGCTGCGCCACGAGGCGGTCGAGCGCTGGTCGGCCGGCGAGGGCGCGGTGCTGGTCTGCGGGCGCTACGAGGGGATCGACCAGCGCTTCATCGATGCGCGGGTCACGCACCAGCTGAGCCTGGGCGATTTCGTGCTGTCGGGCGGCGAGATCCCGGCCATGGCGCTGCTGGATGCGGTCGCGCGGCTGCAGCCCGGCGTGCTCGGCGACGAAGCCAGCCATGTGCAGGACAGCTTCAATCCGGCGCTCGACGGCCTGCTCGACTGCCCCCACTACACGCGGCCCGAGCAATGGCGGGGCGAAGGCGTGCCGGCGCCGCTGCTGTCGGGCCATCACGTGCAGATCGAGCGCTGGCGCCGCGACCAGCGCCTTGCGATCACCCGCGACAAGCGCCCCGATCTGATCGACGCCGCCCGGCGTGCCGGACGGCTCAGCGCAGTGGACGAGAAGTCGCTGAAAAAAAAGCTATAATCTTCGGTTCCCCGATCCTCTATCCGGCCGCGCCGAGCCATCTGAGTTGGCTCAACGGACTTCATGGCGCCTTTTGTGTAGTGCGGACAAGATCGAACGCAGGAAAAACATGAACCTTATCCAGACTCTCGAGCAGGAAGAAATCGCCCGGCTCAACAAGCAGATTCCCGATTTCATGCCCGGTGACACGGTCATCGTCAGCGTGAACGTCGTCGAAGGCACGCGCAAGCGTCTGCAGGCCTACGAAGGCGTCGTGATCGCCAAGCGCAATCGCGGCCTCAACAGCGGCTTCATCGTGCGCAAGATCTCCAGCGGTGAAGGCGTGGAACGCACGTTCCAGACCTACAGCCCGCTGATCGCCAAGATCGAAGTCAAGCGCCGCGGCGATGTCCGCCGTGCCAAGCTGTACTACCTGCGCGAGCGCAGCGGCCGTTCGGCTCGCATCAAGGAAAAGCTGCCGGGCAAGGCTCCGTCCGCTTCGGCCGCTCAGTAAGAAGAGCGCCCCTTGCCGTGCAAAAAGCCGCCACTCGAGGCGGCTTTTTGCATTGGTGCCGCAAGGCCGCTGCCGATTCATGATCTAGTTGTGCGCCCCGTGCCCCCCGGCCGGGGATTTCTCATTTCACTCCTCGAGTTCCCTCTTTGACCACTCCACCGCCGGCCATGCGCGCCTCTCCCGTCGAGGTCATCAATGCCATCGTCCCGCCGGCATTGCAGTCCTTCGACCCGCGCGCGGTGCCCGTGATCGGTGTCGACCGCGGCCTGCCGCCGGTGGATCCGGCACGCCTCGGCGTCAAGGCCTTGCGCGATCGTTTCGCCATGCCGCCGGCCTGGACGCCCGAGATGCGGCGTGAGCCGCGCATGATCGACCGCGCGCCGGCGCAKGCCGCGGTGCTGGTCCCGATCGTGATGCGCGACGAGCCCACGGTGCTGTTGACCGAACGCAGCTCGCACCTGAAGAACCATTCGGGTCAGGTGGCTTTCCCCGGCGGCCGGGTCGACCCCGAAGACGCCAACATCGCCGCCGCCGCGCTGCGCGAGGCCTGGGAGGAGGTCGGCCTGTCGGCGGACTACATCGAGATCCTCGGCAGCCTGCCGACCTACACCACGGTCACTTCCTTTATCGTGACGCCGGTGGTCGCGCTGGTGCGTCCGGGCTTCGAGCTGAACCTCAATCCCTACGAGGTCGAGGAGGCCTTCGAGGTGCCCTTCGCCTTTCTGATGGACCCGGCGAACCACCGCCGCCATGCCCTGGTCGGCGACGGCCAGAACGCGCGCCAATGGCTCTCGATGCCCTACCAGGATGGGCTGCACGAGCGCTACGTGTGGGGCGCGACCGCGGGCATGCTCAGAAATCTCTATCGCTTCCTCAGTGCGTAATGGCTTTTTCCAGGGATACCGCGGAACCGGCTTTGCCKGGCCGCTGGTATCGCCCCCTGGAAGGGGGTGGGCGGCTACACGAAGTGAGCCAACCTGGGGGTCATAGAATCTGCGAATGAGCTTCTTTGCGATCCTCTGCGCGTTGCTGATCGAGCAGGTGCGCCCGCTGGCGTACCACAACCCCGTGTACGGCGGCGTGCTGGCGTGGACGCGCTGGACCAGCCGCAACTTCGACGCCGGCAAGCCGAACCACGGCTGGGTGGCCTGGAGCCTCGCGGTGGGGGTGCCGACGCTGCTTGCGCTGGCCGTGCACTGGGCGCTGGTCCTCACGTTGGGGCTGCCCTTTGCGGTGCTCTGGAGCATCGCACTGCTCTATGTCACGCTGGGCTTTCGCCAGTTCAGCCACCATTTCACCGGCATCCGCGATGCGCTCGACGAAGGCGACGAACCGCTCGCGCGTTCGCTGCTCGCCCAGTGGCAACAGGTCGATGCGGCCGACCTGCCGCGCAGCGAGATCGTGCGCCACGTGATCGAGCACTCGGTGATCGCGGCGCATCGGCACGTGTTCGGCGTGCTCGCCTGGTTCTCGATCCTCGCGGCCATCGGCCTCGGGCCGGCCGGTGCGGTCTTCTATCGCATGAGCGAGTTCGTCTCGCGCTACTGGGCCCACAAGAACGGCGCCTCGATGCRGCCGTCGAGCATCTGGGTCCAGCAGGYCGCGGCGCGAGCCTGGGAAGTGATCGACTGGCTGCCGGCGCGCATCACCGCGCTGGGCTTCGCGGTGGTCGGCAGCTTCGAGGAAGCGATCGATTGCTGGCGCAACGACGCCCGGCGCTTCCCGAACGGCAACGACGGCGTGATCCTCGCGGCCACCTCGGGGGCGGTCAACGTCAGCCTCGGTGGCGGCACGCTGAGCGTGCTGCCGATCAACGATCCGCTGTCGCGCGCCCAGGCCGGCGACTCCTTCGCCGGCGGCCCGGCGCCCGATGGCGGCAGCACCCCCGGCCGCGAGCCCGAGCCCGGCCACCTTCGCAGCGTGGTCGGCCTGGTGTGGCGTTCGGTCGTGATGTGGATGGTGCTGCTGGCGCTGCTGACGCTCGCCCGACTGCTCGGATGACCCCGGGTTTCTGGAGCCCCCGCATCGCGGCGCTCGAGCCCTATGTGCCGGGCGAACAGCCGCGCATCGCGAACCTCGTCAAGCTCAACACCAACGAGAACCCGTATCCGCCGTCGCCGCGGGCCATCGATGCGATCCAGCGTGCAGCGGAGGCCGGGCTCGAGCGCTATCCGGACCCCGAGTCGACCGTGCTGCGCGAAGCGATCGCCGCGCGCCATGGCCTCGAGAGCAGCCAGGTGTTCGCCGGCAACGGCTCCGACGAGGTGCTGGCGCACGCCTTTTTCGCCTTTTTCCAGCAGGACGCGCCGCTGCTCGTCCCCGACATCACCTACAGCTTCTATCGGGTCTACGCGCAGCTCTACGGCATCGCCTGCGAGCTGCAGCCGGTCGACGACGCGCTGCGCATCGACGCCGAGGCACTGGCCGCGCGCGCCAGGGCGGGCCGCCGTGCCGGCATCGTGGTCGCCAATCCGAACGCGCCGACGGGGATCGGCCTGCCGCTGGCGCAGATCGAGGACTTGCTCGCGGCCTGCCCGGACCGGGTCGTGCTGGTCGATGAGGCGTACGTCGATTTCGGCGGCCAGAGCGCATTGCCGCTGATCGCCCGCCATCCGAACCTGCTGGTGGTCCAGACGTTGTCGAAGTCGCGCTCGCTGGCCGGTTTGCGCGTCGGCTTCGCCTGCGGCCAGCCGCCGCTGATCGATGCGCTGCGGCGCGTCAAGAACAGCTTCAACTCCTACCCGATTGATCGACTCGCCAGCGCTGGCGCCATCGCCGCGCTCGAGGACGACGCCTGGTTCGCGAAGACCCGCGACGCGGTGGTCGACACCCGTGAGGGCCTGGCGCTGCAGCTCGAGGACCTGGGCTTCGAGGTGCTGCCGTCGCAGGCCAACTTCCTGTTCGTGCGCCATCCCGGGCACGACGCGGCGGCGCTGGCCGCGGCGCTGCGTTCGCGTGCCGTGCTGGTACGCCACTTCGCGCAGGCGCGCATCGCGCAGTACCTGCGCATCAGCGTCGGCACGCGCGACCAGTGCGGCGCGCTGGTCGATGCGCTGGGCGAGATCCTGGCCTCGCCTCGTTAGCGCGTCAGTATTTGCTCTGGCTCAGCTCGGCGAACAACTCGCCGTAGATCCGGTAGCGCGAGACGCTGATCGCGCCTTCGTGCGAAGGCGACGCCACCTGCGCGATGACGCCGCAGCCCGGCTCGTGCAGGTGCGTGCAGTTGTAGAACCTGCAGGCCGTGGCGTGTTCGGCGATGTCGGGCATCAGGTGCGCGAGCTGCATCGGCTCGATGTGGTGCAGCCCGAACTCCTGGAAGCCCGGCGAGTCGATCAGCGCCGTGGTCCGCGCCGCGTCCACCCAGTACCAGGTGGTGCTGGTGGTGGTGTGCTTGCCCGAGTTGAGGGCCTGCGAGATCTCTCCGGTCAGCGCGCGGGCGCCGGGCACTAGCAGATTGATCAAGGTGCTCTTGCCGGCGCCGGAGGGCCCGAGCACGAGGGTGACCTTGCCCGCCAGCAGTTCGGTCAGCTCGGCATGGCCAGCGCCGCCTTCCGCCGTCAGCGACATCGGCAGCACGCGATAGCCCATGCGGCGATAAGGCGCGAGCCGTCCCGAGGCCCGTTCGAAGGGCACGGCCAGATCGCTCTTGTTGAGCGCGATGACCGGCGTGATGCGCTCGGCGCCGGCCGCGATCAGGGCGCGGGTCAGCTGGGTTTCGGAGAACTCGGGCTCGGCCGCGATCAGGATCAGCACCTGGTCCAGGTTGGCCGCGAAGGACTTGGTGCGGATCTCGTCCTGGCGGTAGAACAGGTTCTTGCGCGGCAGCACCTTCTCGATCGTGCCCTCGTCCTCGCTGGCCTGCCATTGCACACGATCGCCGACCAGGGCCTGGCTCTTCTTGCCGCGCGGATGGCAGATCAGGCGCTCGCCCTCGGGCGTCTCGACCAGGCAGTGGCGTCCGTGGCCGGCGACCACCAGTCCGTCGCGCAAGGCAGCGCCGCTGCTGCCGCCGCGCTGCTGCTTAGCCAAGGGTGCGATCCATGCGGTCAGGGCCCAAGCAGTGCGTCGGCCTGGGCCGCGCACTCGAAGTCGGTCGCGGTGAGGCCGCCGACGTCGTGCGTGTTGAAGCGCACGACGCAGCGGTTGTAGTGCACCGAGAGGTCGGGATGGTGGTCCTGCCGGTGCGCCACCAGCGCCAGTGCGTTCACGAAGGCGATGGTCTCGAAGTAGTTGGCGAAGCCGAAGCTCTTCTCGATCGCGACATTCGGGCCATCGCCCGTCAGCTTCCAGCCCTCGAGCCGGGCCAGCCCGGCCACGATCTCGGTGGCGCTCAGCGCCCGGCGGGCCTCGGTCTTCCAGTCCTTGATTTTCAGCATGCTGCTCATGGTCTGATCCTGGTTACTCTTGCGCGTCACGTGACCCGCAACGCTTCAACCCGGCGCAGCTTAATGCCAGGGATACCGCGGAACCGGCTTTGCCGGGCCGCTGGTATCGCCCCCTTGAGGGGCTGAGGTCCGCGGCTCCAAGCCTGCCTGCGCAGGCTTGGACGGACCCGAAGAGCCGCTGCCTCTGGCAGCGACTCGGGGCGCCGCAGGCGCTTCGGGGGTGTTTCATACAGACATCCGCGCCAAGCGCTCGGAGGCCGGCGGATGCGAATAGTAGAACTTCACGAAGACCGGGTCGGGCGTCAGCGTCGAGGCGTTGTCCTGGTAGAGCTTGAGCAGGGCGGCCGACAGGTCGGCGCCGCTGGTCTGCGCGATCGCATAGGCATCAGCCTCGAACTCGTGCTTGCGCGACACCAGCACCGGCAGTGGCGCCACGAAGAAGCCGAACACCGGCATCGCCAGCATGAAGAGCAGGACCGCGAGCGCGTCATTGGGCGCCGCCAGGTTGGGCTGCACGCCCAGGCCGGTGTAGAACCAGGTGTGGGCCGACAGCCAGCCCAGCAGCGCGAAGCCGGCCAGGCTCAGCGCGAACATGGCCGCCATGCGCTTCATCACGTGCTTGTGGCGGAAGTGGCCCAGCTCGTGCGCGAGCACGGCCTCGACCTCGCCGGCACTGAGCTGGCGCAGCAGCGTGTCATAGAAGACCACACGCTTGCTGGCGCCGAAGCCCGTGAAGTAGGCATTGGCATGCGCGCTGCGCTTGCTGCCGTCCATCACGAACAGGCCCTTGGCCGCGAAGCCGCAGCGCTGCATCAGCGCGTTGACGCGCGCCTTGAGGGTTGCGWCGTCGAGCGGCTTGAACTTGTTGAAGATCGGCGCGATGAAGGTCGGATAGACCAGCATCAGCAGCAGGTTGAAGCCCATCCATACGGCCCACGCCCACAGCCACCACAGCTTGCCGGCGGCGCCCATGAGCCAGAGGATCAGCGCCGCGATCGGCAGCCCGATCAGCGCGCCCAGCAGCAGGCCCTTGGCGGCGTCCGCGAGCCACAGCCRCCAGGTCATCTTGTTGAATCCGAAGCGCTCCTCGAGCCTGAAGGTCTGCCACAGCGTGAAGGGCAGCTCGGCGAGGCCGCCGATCAGCGCGAAGGCGGCCAGCAGCGCGAGCTGCTGCCACATGCCGCTGCCCATTGCGTCCAGCAGCACCCGGTTCAGCAGGTCGAGGCCGCCGAACAGGGTCCAGGCGAGCAGCAGGGCCGCGCTCCAGGCCGTCTCGAGCAGGCCGAAGCGGGTTTTCGCGACGGTGTAGTCGGCGGCTTTCTGGTGTGCCGCGAGCGTGATGGCCTGCTGAAAAGGCGCCGGCACGGCGTGGCGGTGGCGCGCGACATGGCGCACCTGGCGGCTGGCGAGCCAGAACTTCATGGCCAGGCCCGCGACCAGCGCGAGCGCGAAGGCCATCGTGAGAATGAGGGAGGCGGGCAGGGCGGAGGACATGGCGGCTGAGTTTAGCCCCCGCCTACCGGCCGCCAATCCGGGTCGCCCTGTCGGCCTGCTGCCAGCAGGGGCGTCCGGCGCCGGTCCGGGCGCGGGGCCATCGACGACAATCGCCCGATGCCTGAAACCATCGAATCGACCGCCCCCGCCACGCTCAAGAAGAGCGACCAGAACCTCGTCTGGCTCGACTGCGAGATGAGCGGCCTCGACCCCGAGAAAGAGCGCCTGCTCGAGATCGCGGTGGTCGTCACCGGCCCCGACCTGACGCCCTGCATCGATGGCCCGGTGCTGGTGATCCACCAGAGCGACGAAGTGCTCGATGCGATGGATGCCTGGAACAAGGGCACGCATGGGCGCAG
>NZ_JBFUCI010000174.1:0-12072 GCF_056405335.1 Variovorax sp. P1_H12_2 | reverse complement strand
GGTACGGGCTGGCTGCAGCGCGCGGCACGGCGGCAGGTCCGGCGCTCGCTCGGCCTGGCGCGTGCGCGGCAGGTGTTCAGCGGCGGCGCAGCGGCGGCGGCGTCGCTCGCCCGCTGGTACCAGGGCATCGGTGTGCCGATGGCCGATCTGTACCAGAGCGCCGAGACCTGCGGGCCTTGCCTGCTGCTGCCGTCGATGGCGCGCATCGCCGGCGATGGCGAGCTCCAGCTCCAGCCCGTGGCCCTCGCGGCCGGCTATTGGCATGAAGGCGACTTGCAGCCGCTCGCGTCGACGCACGATGGCTGGCTGCACACCGGCGACCTCGCGGTCAGCGATGCAGCCGGCGCGTTGCGCGTGGTCGGGCGCCTGTCGGAATCCTTCGCGACGGCGTCGGGCGAGCGCGTTGCGCCCGGCGCGATGGAGGCGGCGCTGCAGGCCAGCGCCTTCATCGCCGGCGCCATGCTGGTCGGTGCGCGGCGCAGTCATTGCGCCTGCCTGGTGTCGCTCGAAGAAGAGAGCGTGCTGACCTACGCGCAGAGCCAGGGCATCCCGTTCACGGATTACGCAAGCCTGGTGCTGCGACCGGAGGTGACCGCGCTGGTGCAGGCCGAGATCGACCGGCTCAATGCCTCGCTCGCGGAGGGCCGCCGGATCCGAAGCTTCGGTGTGCTTTTGCGCGCGCTGTCGGTCCACGACGAGGAGATGACGCCGGCCTTGCGCATCCATCGCCGTCGGGCCGAGCGCAGCTTTTCCGAGCAGATCGAGGCGCTCTACAGCGCTTGAATGCAAAAAGCCCGGGCAGCCTCGCTGGCGAGGGGCCCGGGCTGTGCCATGCGTGCGCGACTCAGGCCGGCTGCGCTCCGAGCATGCCGGCCAGCCGTGCCGTGATCAGGCCATGGGCCTGGTCCATGATGCGGTCGATCAGCGCCTTGACCGTCGGCACGTCGTGGATCAGCCCGGCCACCATGCCGCAGCTCCAGGCGCCGGCGTCCATCTCGCCCTCGACCATCACGCGCGGATAGACCCCGGCGACCTGGTCGTAGACGTCGGAGATCTGCAGCGCCGCGCCCTTCTCGCGCTCGATCTGCAGGATGCGTTCGACGCCGGCGTTGTTCAGCACGCGCTCCGTGTTGCGCAGCGGGCGCATCACGAGGCGCGTRTCGAGCTCGCTCGCGGTCACGATCGCCTGCTTGACGTTGTCGTGCACCGGCGCCTCCTTCGTCGCGATGAAGCGCGTGCCCATGTTCATGCCCTCGGCGCCCAGCGCCAAGGCCGCCACCAGGCTGCGGCCGTCGGCCATGCCGCCCGAGGCGACGAAGGGAATGCGCAGTTCCTCGGCCGCGCGCGGTAGCAGGATCATGTTGGGCAGGTCGTCCTCGCCCGGATGGCCGCCGCATTCGAAACCGTCGACGCTGACCGCGTCGCAGCCGATCGCCTCGGCCTTGAGTGCATGCCGCACCGAGGTGCACTTGTGGATCACCTTGATGCCGGCCGCCTTGAGCGCCGGCATGTAGGCCTCGGGGCTGCGCCCGGCGGTCTCGACCACGCGGATGCCGCCCTCGGCGATCGCCGCGATGTACTCGGGGTAGGGCGGCGCCGAGAAGGTCGGCAGGAAGGTCAGGTTGACGCCGAAGGGCTTGTCGGTCAACTCGTGGCAGCGGGCGATCTCCTTGGCCAGCAGCTCGGGCGTCTTCTGCGTCAGGCCGGTGATGAGGCCGAGCCCGCCGGCGTTGGACACCGCGGCGGCCAGCTCGGCGAAGCCGACGTAGTGCATGCCGCCCTGGATGATCGGGTGCTGGATGCCGAAGAGTTCGGTGATGCGTGTCTTCATGTGGTTGTGTCGCTTGTCTCGGTGAAGGGGATGCGGAAAGCCGAATGCCTACCAGCGTTCCATGTAGGGCCGCAGGTCGAGCTCGAAGGTCCAGGCGTCGCGCGGCTGCGCGTGCAGGTGCCAGTAGTTGTCGGCGATGTGCTCGGGCTTCAGGATGCCGTCCTGGTCCTTCAGCGCGTAGCGCTCGGGGAAGCTGGTGCGGATGAACTCGGTGTCGATCGCACCGTCGACCACGACGTGCGCGACGTGGATGTTCTGCGGCCCGAGCTCGCGCGCCATGCTTTGCGCCAGTGCGCGCAGCGCGTGCTTGGCACCGGCGAAGGCGGCGAAGTTGGCGGCGCCGCGCAGGCCGGCCGTGGCGCCGGTGAAGAGGATGGTGCCGCGGCCGCGCGTCACCATGCGCTTGGCCACCTCGCGGCCGTTGAGGAAGCCGCCGAAGCAGGCCATCTCCCAGATCTTGAAGTACTTGCGCGCCGTCTCCTCGAGGATGCTGCAGGGCACGTTGGCGCCGATGTTGAAGACCATCACCTCGATCGGGCCGTGCTCGCGCTCGACCTGTTCGATGAGCGCGATCACGTCCTCTTCCTTGCGGGCATCGCTGCTGTAGCCGAAGGCCTGGCCGCCGCTGGCGCGGATGGCGTCGACCGTGGGCTGCAGCTTGTCGGCCGAGCGCCGCGTGAGGCAGGCGATGTAGCCCTCCCTGGCGAAACGGGCCGCGATGGCACCGCCCGTTGCATCGCCGGCGCCGATCACCAGCGCGACTTTTCCTTGACCTTGGGACTCCGCCATTGTGTCTCCTTCGATTGATGAATGACCGTTTAACTAAACGAACGTTAATCAAAGGGGCAAGGCGTGTCAAGCACCGACGCGCGAACCCGCGCCAATCCCTCAGGCCTTCTTGTGGCCCGGCGAGGTCGCGCAGGGGTGCTCGAGCGCGTACGCCTGGTCGATGAAGCGGCGGCTCGCGGCCAGCAGTTCCTTGCGCGTCTTCTCGCTCTCGACCGAACGCGCCAGCACGACGGCGCCGACGCACTGGGCGATCAGCGCCCAGGCGCCGTCGGAGTCGCCGATGCGGTCGCTCCAGTTCTTCTGCGTGCGCTTGAGGCTGGCCTCCACGGCGCGGCGCACCTCGGGGCCGGCGCGCGCGATCTCGGGGCCGAGCGCCGTCAGCGCGCAACCCTTGTCGGGGTTGTCGACGTGGAAGCTGCTGAGATAGCCGCGCAGGCAGCGCGCCACATGGTCGGCCGGCGAGTCCTCGTTGCCGGCGAGCATGTCGGCGCTGTTCTCGACCTCTTCCTCGATCAGCGCCTCGAACAGCGCCTGCTTGGACGGGAAGTGGCTGTAGAAGGCGCCGCCCGTCATGCCGATGGCGCCCATCAGCGCATCGACGCCGGTGGCTTCGAAGCCGCCGCTCTTGGCGATCGCTCGGCTGCTGGCGAGCAGCTTCTCGCGGACTTCTTGTTTGTGGGTGGCGGAGTAGCGCATGGGAGGCCTCGGTGGGAACCCTTGTTGACAATCAAAAAACAATAACATAACTTCCGTTCACCTAACGACCGTTTATTAAAGGATCACCGATGGGAAAGACCGTGGCGTTTTATTTCGATGTGGGAAGTCCGGCTTCGTACCTGGCGTGGACGCAGTTGCCACCCCTGTGTGCCGCGGCCGGCGCCGAGCTGGTCTACAAGCCGATGCTGCTGGGCGGCGTCTACCAGGCCACGGGCAACGCATCGCCCGGCGCCATACCGGCCAAGGGCCGCTACACGGTGCGCGACTACGAGCGGCATGCGCGCAAGTACGGCGTGCCCTACCTCAACAACCCGCACTTCCCGATCATCACGCTGTTCCTGATGCGCGCCGTGACCGGCGTGCAGTTGCGCGAGCCCGAGCGCCTGCAGGCGCTGCTGGCGGCCGTGTTCAAGGCGATGTGGATCGATGCGCTCGACCTCAACCAGCCGGCGCTCACCGCGAAGACGCTGGCGGATGCCGGCTTCGCGCCCGAGGCGATCCAGGCGCTGGCAGCCGACCCCGAGGTCAAGGCGGTGCTCAAGGCGACCACCGACGAGGCCGTCGCGCGCGGCGTCTTCGGCGCGCCGACCACCTTCGTCGGCGACGAGATGTTCTTCGGCCAAGACCGCATGGACATGATTCGCGAAGAGCTCGCGCGCTGAGCGCATCGAACACGACATCAGGAGACACCATGGAACAACGACGCTGGCATGCAGCCTATCCGCCCGGGATGGACACCGATATCGACCTGCCTGCGGGCGAGACGCTGGCGGCCATGCTCGACCGCTCGATCGCGTCGTTCGGCGATCGCATCGCGGTGACGGCGGGCAGCGAATCGCTGACCTATGCAGAGCTCGGACGGCTGTCGGATCGGCTCGCGGCGCATTTCGCCAAGGCCGGCCTGCGCCAGGGCGACCGCGTCGCGCTGATGCTGCCCAACGGGCTCGCCTTCCCGATCGCGATGGCCGCGATCTTGCGCAGCGGACTGGTCGGCGTGCCGGTGAATCCGCTCTACACGCCGCGCGAGCTCGCCCATCAGCTTCTGGATGCCGGCGTGCGCTGCATCGTGCTGGCCGAGACGCTGCGCGAGGCGCTCGAAAGCGTGATCCTCGAAGCGGGCGTCGAGCAGATCCTCACGGCGCCGACGGCCGGACTGCTGGCCGCGATCGGTGCCGAAGGCGGCAGCGCTGCCGGCGGCACGGGCCGGGCCATGCCGCTTGCGGCTGCGATCGCGCAGGCTGGCGATCTGCCGGTGCCGTCGATTCGGATCGAGCCCGGCGACGCGGCATTTCTCCAGTACACGGGCGGCACCACGGGCCTTTCGAAGGGCGCGGTGCTCACGCATCGCAGCGTCGGTGCCGGCGTGCTGCAGTCGCTCAGCTGGATGCGGCTCGCGGTCGACACCCGCGAATGGTCGGTGGTGGCGCCGCTGCCGCTTTATCACATCTATCCGCTGCAGGTGTCGCTGATCACCTTCCAGCTCGGCGGCGTGATGCGGCTGGTCGCGAACCCGCGCGACCCGGGCGCGGTGATCGCCGAGATGAAGCGCGCGCCGTTCCTGGTCTTCATCGGCGTCAACACGCTGTTCAACGCGCTGGTCAACGCGCCCGAGCTGTCGACGGTCGACTTCAGCGGCACCGGACTCGTGGTCGGCGCCGGCGCCTCGATCCAGCAGGCGGTGTCGCAGCGCTGGCATGCGGCCGGCGGCCTGCCGATCACCGAGGCCTACGGGCTCACCGAGACCTCGCCTTCGGCCACCTTCAACCCGCCCGGGCGCAACGGCTCGATCGGCATCCCGGTGCCGTCGACCGATGCCCGCGTGGTCGACGACGACGGTCGTCCGGTGGCGGACGGCACGCCGGGCGAGCTGCTGCTCAAGGGCCCGCAGCTGTTCGCGGGCTACTGGAAGCGCGAGGACGAGAGCCGCAAGGCGCTGACCGAGGACGGCTTCTTCCGCACCGGCGACGTGGTGGTGGCCGACGCCACCGGCGCGATGACCATCGTCGACCGCAAGAAGGACATGATCCTGGTGTCGGGCTTCAACGTCTATCCGAACGAGATCGAGGCGGTGGTCGCGATGCACGAGGGCGTGCTCGAGTGCGCCTGCATCGGCCAGCCCGACGAGCGCTCCGGCGAGGCGCCGCACCTGTTCGTGGTGCGGCGCAGCGAGGCCTTGACGACCGGCGAGGTCGAGGCGCACTGCCGCGCCAACCTGGCCGGCTACAAGGTGCCGCGGCAGATCAGCTTCCTGCAGGCGCTGCCGAAGTCGACGGTCGGCAAGATCCTGCGCCGCGAGCTGCCTCCGTCATGAGCGGATACGGCTACACCGCCCCGCTGCGCGATCTGCGCTTCGTGCTGCACGAGTTGCTCGACGTCTGCGCCACCATGCCCGGCGCAGGCGACGAGGCGCTCGACCCCGACACGCTCGACCAGATCCTCGAAGCTGCCGGCACCTTCGCCTCCGAGGTCATCGCGCCGCTCAACGGCAGCGGCGATCGCGAGGGCTGCCGCATGCCGGCCCCGGGCGTCGTCCAGACGCCGGCGGGATTCCGCGAGGCCTACGACCGCTTCTGCTCAGGCGGCTGGACCGCGCTGGCCTGCGACCCCGCGCACGGCGGTCAGGGCATGCCCTCGGTGCTCGACAACGCGCTGTACGAGATGTTCTGCGGCGCCAACATGGGCTGGGCCGCCTACCCGGGCATGTCGCACGCGGCCTACACTTGCCTCGCGAGCAACGGCGATGCCGCCCAGCAGGCGCTCTACCTGCCGCGCATCGCCTCGGGCGAATGGGCCGGCACCATGTGCCTGACCGAGCCGCACGCGGGCACCGACCTGGGCCTGCTGCGCACCCGCGCCGAGGCGCGCGGCGACGGGACCTACGCGGTCACCGGCACCAAGATCTTCATCTCGGGCGGCGAGCAGGACCTGACGGCCAACATCGTGCACCTGGTGCTGGCGCGGCTGCCCGATGCGCCGCCGGGCGTGAAGGGGATTTCGCTCTTCATCGTGCCGAAGTTCCTGCCCACGGCCGAAGGCGGCATCGGCCATCGGAACGCGCTGGCCTGCGGCTCGATCGAGCACAAGATGGGCATCCACGGCAACGCCACCTGCACCATGAACTTCGACGGTGCCAGCGGCTGGCTTCTGGGCGAGCCCAACCGCGGCCTGGCGGCGATGTTCGTGATGATGAATCATGCGCGCATCGTGGTGGGGGTCAACGCGATCGGGCTGATGGAGGCGGCCTACCAGAAGGCGCTGGGCTATGCCAGGGACCGCACGCAGGGCAGGGCGCCGGCGATGGCCGCGCGCAGCGGCCCGGCCGATCCCATCCTCGCGCACGCCGACGTGCGGCGCATGCTGCTGACCCAGAAGGCATACGTCGAGGGCGCGCGCGCATTCGCGCTGTGGGCCTCGCACCTGGCCGATGTCCCGCATCGCGGCGCGGACCAGGAGGAGCGCGAGCGATCGGCGATGCTGCTGGCGCTGGCGACGCCGATCGTCAAGGCCTTCTCGAGCGACCTCGCGGTCGAATGCACGAGCATGGCGATGCAGGTCTTCGGCGGCCACGGTTTCATCACCGACAACGGCGTCGAGCAGCACCTGCGCGATGCGCGGATCATCCCGCTCTACGAAGGCGCCAACGGCATCCAGGCGATGGACCTGCTGGGGCGCAAGGTGCTGGCCGATGGGGGTGCGGGGCTGGGTGTGTTCCTCGACATGGTCGAGCAGTTCGCGCAGGCGCAGGGCGAGGGCATGCGCGAGTTCGCCGAGCCCTTGAGCGACGCGGTGGCCCTGGCGCGCGGTACGGCACGCGAGCAGCTCGAGCGCACCGGCAGCGACGCCCACGCCGCGGGCGCGGCGGCCGTGCCCTTCCTGCGCCTGATGGGCCATGTGGCATTGGCCTGGATGTGGGCCCGCATGGCGGCCGTGGCGCTGGCGCGGCAGTCCCCGGGCGGCGATCCGATCTACGGCGCCAAGCTGGCGACCRCGCGCTTCTACTTCGAGCGGCTGCTGCCCGAGACGCAATCGCTGGCGGCCGTGCTCGGTGCGGATGCGTCGGCGTGGACGGCGGGGGAAATGGACTGGCTGTGAGGCAAAGGGCGCGACGCCCTACCCGTGCGAATGCCAAAGCACCGCGAAGAAGTGGCAGGCACTTCCCGCCAGCACGAACAGGTGCCAGACGGAATGCGCGAAGCGCACCTTGTTGTCGAACAGGAAGACCACCGCGCCGGCCGTGTAGGCCAGGCCTCCGGCCACCAGCCAGCCGAGCCCGGCGGCGCTCATGCGTTCGTGCAGCGGCACCGCGGCCGCCACGGCCATCCAGCCCATTGCCACATAGAGGCCGGTCGACCACAACGGATGCCGCAGCCGGTTGAACAGCTTGGCGCCGGCGCCCAGCGCCGCCGCGCACCAGATGGCGCCGAACAGCGCCCAGCCCCACGGGCCGCGCAGCACACCGAGCAGGAAGGGCATGTAGCTGCCGGCGATGAACAGGTAGATGGCCGCGTGATCCAGGCGGTTGAACCAGGCCTTGGCCCTGCCGAACGGCAAGGCGTGGTACAGCGTCGACACCAGGTACAGCAGGATCATCGTCCCGGCGAAGATGCTCGCGCCAACCACGGCGGCCGCGCCATGCTGCTGTGCGGCGCTGTACACCAGGATCGGCAGCGAGGCGATGGCCAGCAGCAGGCCCAGGCCGTGGCTCAGGGCGTTCATCACTTCTTCGGCAACCGTCTGGTCGCGTTCGGCGGCAATCATCCTGCAGGCCCTCAGCTGGCGGGGCCCTTGACCATCGCCATCGCCGAAGTGATCAAGGTCGACACCTCGGTCATGTGGCTCGGCACGATCAGCGTCGTCTTCGACTTGTCGGCCACCTTGCCGTAGGCCTGCAGCGCTTCCTCGGCGACCTTGAGCTGCACCGCCGATTGGCCGCCGGGCTTCTCGATGGCCTCGGCGATCCGGGCGATGGCGCCCGCGGTGGCTTCGGCCACGGCGCTGATCGCCGCGGCCTCGCCCTGCGCCTTGTTCACGACCGCCTGCTTCTCGCCTTCCGAGCGGGCAATGGCGGCTTCGCGCTCGCCGGTGGCGATGTTGATCTGTTCCTGGCGGCGTCCTTCGGAGGCCGCGATCAGGGCGCGCTTCTCGCGCTCGGCCGTGATCTGCGACTGCATGGCGTGCAGGATCTCCTTGGGCGGCGTCAGGTCCTTGATCTCGTAGCGCAGCACCTTCACGCCCCAGTTGAGCGCCGCCTCGTCGATCGCGGCCACCACCTGGGCGTTGATGATGTCGCGCTCCTCGAAGGTCTTGTCGAGCTCCAGCTTGCCGATCACGCTGCGCAGCGAGGTCTGGGCCAGCTGGGTGACGGCCACGATGTAGTTCGACGAGCCGTAGCTGGCGCGCATCGGGTCGGTGACCTGGAAGTACAGGATGCCGTCGACCGTGAGCTGGGTGTTGTCGCGCGTGATGCAGACCTGGCTCGGGACGTCGAGCGGCACCTCCTTGAGGCTGTGCCGATAGGCCACCCGGTCGATGAAGGGCACCAGGAAGTTGGCGCCGGGCAGCAGCGTGGCGTTGTACTTGCCCATCCGCTCGACCACCCAGGCGTGCTGCTGCGGGACGAACTTGACGGCTCTCGCGACGAACAGGATCGCGACGACGAGGAGAACGAGCGAAATTTCCATGAAGGCTTTCGGTAGTGATGGGTAGAGTTTTTTCGCGGTGCGTCAGCCGATGAACTCGACGACGAGGAAGTTGCCCTGCACGTCGACGATGCGATGGAGTCCGGGAACCGTGGGCGCGCCGGCCATGGGCTTGACCTGCCAGGTGGCGCCGCGGTAGCGGACCTCGGCCGTGCGGCCCTCGCTCCAGGCCGGGACCGTGACCTGTTCGCCGACGTCGATCTGCAGGTCGGACAGGCGCGCCTTCGGGCGGCGCGACGCGCGCAGGTACCAGCCGCCGACGAAGGCCATGCAGGCCACGGCGGCGCAGACGATCTGCGTCGGCATCGCGGCGCCGAGGTGGGCGGTCAGCGCGCCGACCGCGAAGCCGATCGCCACCAGCAGGGCATAGATGGTGCCGGTCACCAGTTCGAGGGCGACCAGCGCGAACGTCATCAACCACCAGAGCGTGGGGGCCGTCATATGCATCCTTTTCTGCGCCGGACAGCGGCGTGCCGCGAGGATAGCCCGTCGTTCGGTGCCCGCCTGCCGGGCAGGGCGATGCGAGCTGTTGACGAGACGCTTCTTGCGCTGGATCAGGGAAGTTCGGCAACGCGCGCGGAACGCGGATTGCACGACACCGAGTGCGGCCTCGCGGCCGCCTCGCCGAGGCCACCCGGGAAGGCGTCGGTCACAGCTACGTTACACTGCGCGCCGCTTGCAGCTTGCGTCGCAGGCTGCGCCGCCATAGGCAACATGGCGAAACCATCCATAGGAAATTTGAAGTGAACCGTATCGAACTGGTCGAGAAGATCGCCACCGCCCACAACGTCAGCAAGGCAGAAGCCGCGCGCATCCTGGAAACCGTCACTGGTTCCATCGTCGCTGCAGTGAAGAAGGGCGAGCCCGTCCAGCTGATCGGCTTCGGCACCTTCAAGCAAGTGGCACGCGCTGCTCGCACCGGCTTCAACCCCCAGGCGGGCGCCGCGATCAAGATCGCAGCCCAGAAGGTGCCGAAGTTCGTGGCCGGCGCAGCGTTCAAGGCTGCCGTCGACCCCAAGGCCGCCAAGCGCAAGGCCGACAAGGCTGCTGCGAAGCCGGTCGCCAAGAAGGCCGCCCCCGCCAAGAAGGCTGCCGCTGCTCCGGCCAAGAAGGCACGCAAGTAAGCCTGGCGTCCAGCAAGAAAGAACGGCCCCTCGGGGCCGTTTTTTTTGCTGTGAACGATGCTCAGGCCGGCGCCGGGCCGCCAGCGCGGCGCAGCAGCCGCAGGCCGTTGGCCACCACCAGCAGGCTCGCGCCCATGTCCGCGAACACCGCCATCCACATGGTCGCCGCGCCGAACACGGCCAGCGCGAAGAACACGACCTTGATCGCCAGCGCCAGGCTGATGTTCTGCCACAGCACCGCGTGGGTGCGGCGCGACAGGCGGATCGTCTCGGCGATGCGGCCGAGGTTGTCGTTCATGATCACCACGTCGGCCGCCTCCATCGCGGTGTCGGTGCCCGCCCCGCCCATCGCGAAGCCGATGTCGGCCCGGGCCAGGGCCGGCGCGTCGTTGATGCCGTCGCCGGCCATCGCGGTCGGGCCGTAGCGCTGCCGCAGGTCCTCGATGGCGCGCAGCTTCTCGTCCGGCAGCAGGCCGCCGCGCGCATCGCCGATGCCGGCCTCGCGGGCCACCGCCTGCGCGGTCGCCTGGTTGTCGCCGCTCAGCATCACGGGGGCCACGCCCAGGCGCTTGAGCTGCGCGATGGCTTCGATCGAGCTGGGCTTGATCGTGTCGGCCACCGCGAAGAGGGCGAGCACGCCGTGCTCGTCGGCGAGCAGCGTGACCGTGCGGCCCTGCGCCTCGAGCGCGCCGAGTTCGGCCTCGAGCGCGGGGTCGGCCTGCTGGCGCTCCTTGATGAGCCGATGGTTGCCCAGCACCAGCCGCCGGCCGTCGACCACGCCCTCGACGCCGCGCCCCAGCAGCGCCTTGAAGTCGTCCGCCTCGAGGGCCGGCTCCGCCAGGCCGGCCGCGATGGCTTGCGACACCGGGTGATCGGAGCGCGCCGCCAGGCTCTTGGCCAGCCGGTGTGCCCGGGCCTCGTCGGTCTGGCCCCACGGCCGGAATGCCACCAGCTTGGGCTTGCCCTCGGTGAGGGTGCCGGTCTTGTCGAGCGCCACCGCCTTCAGCAGGCGCGCGTTCTCCAGGTAGGTGCCGCCCTTGATCAGGATGCCGCGCCGCGCGGCCGATGCGAGGCCGCTCACCACGCTGACCGGCGTCGAGATCACCAGCGCGCAGGGGCAGGCGATCACCAGCAGCACCAGCGCCTTGTAGAGCGCGGCCAGCCAGGGCCAGCCCAGCAGCAGCGGCGGCAGCAGCGCGACCGCCACCGCCAGCGCGAACACCGCCGGCGTGTAGATCGCCGCGAAGCGATCGACGAAACGCTGGGTCGGCGCCCGGGTGCCCTGGGCTTCCTCGACCGCATGGATGATGCGCGCCAGCGTGGTGTCGCTGGCGGCCGCGGTGACGCGGAACTCGATCTCGCCGGCCTGGTTGATGGTGCCCGCGAAGACCGGATCGCCCGGGCCCTTGTCGACCGGAATGCTTTCGCCGGTGACCGGCGACTGGTCGATGCTGCTGTTGCCCCGCGTGACGACGCCGTCCAGCGCCACCCGTTCGCCGGGCTTGACGCGGGCGATCCTGCCGAGGGCGATCGCGCTGGCCTTGACGCGCAGCCACGCACCGCCGTCCTGCCGCACCTCGGCCTCGGCCGGTGCCAGGTCGATCAGGCCCTGGATCGCGTTGCGGGCGCGGTCGACCGCCCGGGCCTCGATCAGCTCGGCGATCGCGTACAGCGCCATCACCATGGCGGCCTCGGGCCACTGGCCGATCAGGAAGGCGCCGGTCACGGCCACCGACATCAGCGCGTTGATGTTGAGCCGGGCATGACGCAGCGCCGCCAGGCCCTTGGCATAGGTCTCGAGGCCGGCGAGCGCGATGGCCAGCGCAGCGATGGCCATCCCGGCGACCGTCCAGCCCAGCGTGTCCGGTGCGAAGTACGACACCCCTTCGGCCACGAGCGCTAAGCCCAGGGC
>NZ_JBFUCI010000173.1:0-12089 GCF_056405335.1 Variovorax sp. P1_H12_2 | reverse complement strand
GTCTCATGGTGAACAAACCTTCGGTGAATGTGTCAGGGCCGCGCATCGGAGCAGGTTTCGTGGGTCTGCGAAGACAACGCCTCAGGCCCACTTTCGGGGGACCATCCGGTGAGGTATTTCAGCAGCCTGCTAGCTCGCCCTGTCATTGGGCTCGCCCCCAGGTTGCCCCGCACTGCGTGTCGGGGCGCCCACCCCCTACCGGGGGCAACACCGGCGGCCCGGCAAAGCCGGTTCCGCGGTGTTTCACCAACGGGCCTGGCTGCGCTGGCCGGAAGCGGGCGTCAATCGATGTGGATGTTCGCCGCCTTGGCGACCTCCGCCCACTTCACGCGGTTGGCGTGGACGGTCTGCTTGAACTGCGCCGGCGACTCGATGCGCACCGTGTTGCCCTGGCTTTCGAAGCGTTCGCGCAATTCGGGCTGCTCGAGCACCGACGCGATGGCGGCGTTGAGCTTTTCGACGACACGCGGGTCGGTACCCTTGGGCGCGAAGATGCCGAACCAGATCGAGCTGTCGAAGCCCTGGGCGCCCGGAATTCCGCTCGAGGCGATGGTCGGCACCTCCTTGATGGCGGCCACCGGCTTGGCGGTGGTGACGGCCAGCAGCCGCACCTTGCCGGCCTTGTACTGTGGCAGCACGGTCTGCACCTGGTTCATGATGCAGCAGGTCTCGCCGCGCACCACCGACGTGATGGCCTCCGGCCCGCCCTTGTAGGGCACGTGCACCATGTCCAGGCCCAGGCGCGAGTTGAACTCCGCGAACGCCATGTGGGTGCCGGCGCCGTTGCCGGTGGAGGCGTAGTTGTACTTGCCCGGATGGGCCTTCACGAGCTCGACGAATTCCTTCAGGGTCTTCACGTTGATCACGTCCGGGTTGATCGTGAGCACGTTCGAGACATCGAGCACCGGCGCCACCGGGATGAAGTCGGCCTCGACATCGAAGGGCAGCTTCTTGTAGAGCGCCGCATTGCTGCCGTGCGTGGCCGCGGTGCCGAAGGCCAGCGTATAGCCATCCGGCCGGGCGCGCGCCACGTATTCGCTCGCGATGTTGCCGGCGGCGCCGGACTTGTAGTCGATCACCACCGGCTGGCCGAGCTTCTGCTGCAGCGGCTCCTGGATCGCACGCGCCACCACGTCGACGCCCGAGCCGGCCGGGAAGCCCATGATCATCGTGATCGGCTGGTGCGGCCAGTCCGGCTGGGCGGAAGCGACCGGAGCGAGGGCCCAGAGGGCGAGCGCCGACCACGCGGCAAGATGGCGCAGGGAGCCGGGAAAAGAACTGGGCATGGCGATCTCTGGTGACGAAATGGGCAGGTCCGGATTGTGGCGCTTTGCTCATGAAGAATCGTGTAGAAGCTTATGCGCCGCCGCCCCCTTTGCACGAGGGTTCGCCGATCTCCCGATAATCTCGACCCATGGTACGCCCCACCCAACTGCTCCACCCCCAGCGCGAACCGGCGCCCGTGCGCGCCGCCGCGACCGTGCTTCTGCTGCGCGACACGCCCGAAGGCATCGAAGTGCTAATGACCCGGCGCTCCGCCAGCGCCAGCTTCGCGCCCGGCGCCTACGTGTTCCCGGGCGGACGCATCGACGAAGGCGACGCCAGCGCGCGCGCCATCGCGACGCGCCGCCCCACCCAGGGCGAAGCCCAGCTCACCCAGGCGATCGCCGCGATCCGCGAAAGCTTCGAGGAACTCGGCGTGCTGCTGGCCCACCATCCGGACGGCCGCCCGGTGAGCGCCGAGGAAGTCGCCGCCATGGACCGCAGCACCGCCAGCACCACCGTCGCCTTCGCCGACCAGTGCGCGGCGCGCGGCCTGCGGCTGTCGACCGACAAGGTGTTCACCTTCGCGCACTGGATCACCGACCGCGACCTGCCCAAGCGCTTCGACGTGCCCTTCCTGGTCGCCCCCATGCCCGAAGGCCAGACGCCGACGGCCGACGAGACCGAGCAGTTCGAACCCTGCTGGGTCCGGCCGGCCGATGCGCTCGCGCGCCACGCGGCGGGCAGCTTCTTCATGATCTTCCCGACCGTGCGCACGCTCGCGCGGCTGGCCGCCTACCCGACGGTCGCCGCCGTGCTCGACGCCTGCGGCCCCCGCGATGCGGGCGAAGGCCCGCTGTGGACCAGTTGTCCGCGCGCAGGCTGGCTGGCCGGACAGGAAGCCCGCTACATGGAAACCGAGTCGCCGTTCGGCGAGCTCGCGCTGGTCAGCCCCGACGGCCAGATCGTCCATGCGCTCGACTGGCAGAGCGAGCGCGCGGTGCCGCTGCTGAAGAACGTGCAGCGCCTGACCGCGCCCAATCCGGGCGCGATGACCGGCCCCGGCACCAACAGCTACATCGTGGGCGATGCGGCCACCGGCTACATCGTGATCGACCCGGGGCCGAACGACGTCGACCACATCGGCCGCCTGTGGCAAGCGACCGGCGGCGACGTCCGCCTGATCGTCTGCACCCATTCGCACCCCGACCACTCGCCCGGCGCCCTGCCGCTGCAGCAGCTGTGCAAGAGCCTGCCGCCGATCCTCGGCATGCCATCGGCGCCGACCGCACGCGCCAGCGCCCGCTTCACGCCCGACCGGGTGCTGCAGGACGGCGAGCGCCTGGTGCTGGACGGCCACACGCTGCGCGTGATCCACACGCCCGGCCACGCGGCCAATCACCTGTGCCTGCTGCTCGAGGAAGACGGACTGCTGTTCTCGGGCGATCACATCCTGAACGGCAGCACCACCGTGGTCGATCCGCCGGACGGCAACATGAACGCCTACCTCGACTCGCTCGACAAGCTCGACGCCGCCTGTGCCGAAGGCGGCGTCGGCTTCATCCTGCCCGCGCACGGCTATGTGCTGGGCGACGCCCGCGCCGCCATCGCCCACCTGAAGGCGCACCGCCTGCGGCGCGAGGCCAAGATCGCCGCCGCGATGCGCCAGCGGCCCGAGGGCACGCCCGAGGAATGGCTGCCGCTGGCCTACGACGACGTCCCCGAACGCATGTGGCCGGTGGCCGCGCGTTCGCTGGCGGCGCATGTCGAGCGCATACGCCAGACGACCCAGCCATGAAAGATGCGGACGAGGGCATCCGGCTGGCCAAGCGGGTGGCGGCGCTGGCAGGCTGTTCGCGGCGCGAGGCCGAGCTCCTGATCGAGAACGGCGCGGTGCGCGTCGATGGCGAGCCGGCACTGTTGCCGCAGGCGCGCGTGCTGGCGCACCAGCAGGTCGAGATCGAGGCCGGCGCCCGGCCCGAACCGGTGGTGCCGGTCACGCTGCTGCTGCACAAGCCCGCCGGCACGCCGACCGACCACGCGCACCGGTTGCTGCTGGCCGCCAACCATCACGAGCCCGAGCGCGCCGGCCTGCGCTTCCTGCCGCGCCACGTGGCGGCACAGCGCTGCATGACGCCGCTCGAGACCGGTGCCAGCGGCCTGGTGGTGTTCACGCAGGAGTGGCGCATCGAGCGCAAGCTGCAGGAGGACGCCGGCATCCTCGAGCACGAGGTCATGGTCGACGTCGCCGGCCCGGTCGGCCCCGAGACGCTGGCGCGCTTCGAGCGCGGCCCGGCCCGCGTCAGCATCGGCCAGCAGGCCGAAGGCCACACCGGCCTGCGCTTCGCCCTCAAGGGCCCCCGCCCGGGCCAGATCGCCCATCTCTGCGACGACGCCGGCCTGCAGATCCTGGCCATGAAGCGCATCCGCATTGGCCGGGTGCCGCTGTCGGGGTTGCTGCCGAGCCAGTGGCGCTACCTGACGCCCAACGAACGGTTCTGATGCGTCGAGGCGCGCTCCCTTCGTGGGGCCCGCCGCGCCGGGCCGCTCCCAAGCGGCCGGGCCGCCTCCGGTCGGGGGTGGACGGCTACACGAAGTGAGCCAACCTGGGGGCGAGCGAAAAAAGTGTGAAGCGCGCCTGTAAGCCGGATTCTGTGCACTGAAGCCTCTTGCGAGACCCCAGCGTGACCGCCATTACTCTGGGCCGTTTGTCGCCAAACGGCTCGATGCCACCTACCCGCCAGCTCTGCGGAACCACATCGACGCTGGCCTACTTGGTGTTGCTGCGCGCAGAGATTGCCCGTTTCACCCGACCGGGGTTGCCCCCGGCCGACTCGTCTCTGTTGCTCTGATCCTCACCTCGCGGTGGGGAGCCGTTAGCTCCTGCGCTGTCCTGTGCAGTCCGGACGTTCCTCCAGTGCGCTCTTTCGAGACTTGCACCAGCGGCGGTCCGGCGCGCTTCACCCGTCGATTATCGCCACAATGGCGCTCCCTTTTCGTTCAGCCGGGGCCAGCCCCAAGGAGACCGCATGAAAGCAGACACCATCCTCCAAACCATTGGCAACACGCCGCATGTGCGCATCCAGCGCCTCTTCGGCCACGCGACGCAGCAAGTCTGGATCAAGTCGGAGCGCGCCAACCCGGGCGGCTCGATCAAGGACCGCATCGCCCTGTCGATGGTCGAGGATGCCGAACGCTCGGGCGCGCTGAAGCCCGGCGGCACGATCGTCGAGCCGACCTCCGGCAACACCGGCATCGGCCTGGCGATGGTGGCGGCGGTCAAGGGCTACAAGCTGGTGCTGGTGATGCCCGACAGCATGTCGGTCGAGCGCCGCCGCCTGATGCTCGCCTACGGCGCCAGCTTCGACCTGACGCCGCGCGAGAAAGGCATGAAGGGCTCGATCGCACGGGCCGAGGAGATCGTCGCCGGCACGCCCGGCGCCTGGATGCCGCAGCAGTTCGACAATCCGGCCAACGTGGACGTGCACGTGCGCACCACGGCCGAGGAGATCGCGGCCGATTTCCCGGGCGGCATCGACGTGCTGATCACCGGCGTGGGCACCGGCGGCCACATCACCGGCTGCGCCCGCGTGCTCAAGAAGAAGTGGCCCAAGCTCAAGGTCTTCGCAGTCGAGCCGGTGGCCTCGCCGGTGATCTCCGGCGGCCAGCCCGCGCCGCATCCGATCCAGGGCATCGGCGCCGGCTTCATCCCGAAGAACCTCGACACCGACCTGCTCGACGGCGTGCTCCAGGTCGATGCCGAGCCGGCGCGCGAAATGGCGCGCCGCTGTGCGCGCGAGGAAGGCATGCTGGTCGGGATTTCGTCCGGCGCCACCCTGGCCGCGATCGCGCAGAAACTGCCCTCGCTGGCCGCCGACGCGGTGGTCCTGGGCTTCAACTACGACACCGGCGAGCGCTACCTGTCGGTCGACGGCTTCCTGCCCTCGTGAGACATTGCGGGACAGACCAAGAAACAGCGCAGCGGGTTTTTGCTCTGTCCTGACTGGAGGCGGCGCGCCGCGGCCTGGGCGGCGTTGCGATAATCGGCGTCCCTGCTTGATAGACACAAGCCCACGACATGCTGAGAATCTCTGAAATCAAACTGCCGCTCGCCCACGACGAAGCGGCGCTGCTCCAGGCCATCGCCGGGATCCTCGGCGTCCCCGCCGGGGCGCTGGCCGAGCACAAGGTCTTCAAGCGCAGCTTCGACGCCCGCAAGGTCGACCTGCTGCAGGTCTACATCGTCGACGTGGCGCTGTCCGACCCCGCGCTGGAGGCCAGCCTGCTGGCCAAGTTCGCGGAGAACCCGCGCATCGGACCGACGCCCGACATGGCGTGGCACGCCCCGGCGCAGGCGCCGGCCGAGCTGCCGCTGCGGCCCGTGGTGGTGGGCTTCGGCCCCTGCGGCATCTTCTGCGCGCTGCTGTTGGCCCAGATGGGCTTCAAGCCGATCGTGATCGAGCGCGGCAAGACCGTGCGCCAGCGCACCAGGGACACCTGGGGCCTGTGGCGCAAGAGCGT
The DNA here is from genome assembly GCF_056405335.1 of Variovorax sp. P1_H12_2. Classification (NCBI taxonomy): domain Bacteria; kingdom Pseudomonadati; phylum Pseudomonadota; class Betaproteobacteria; order Burkholderiales; family Comamonadaceae; genus Variovorax; species Variovorax sp. P1_H12_2. The sequence goes on along the minus strand of NZ_JBFUCI010000173.1, from coordinate 6,305 downwards.
GCTGAACCCGGAGTCGAACGTGCAGTTCGGCGAAGGCGGCGCCGGCACCTTCTCCGACGGCAAGCTCTACAGCCAGATCAAGGACCCGCGCTTCCTCGGCCGCAAGGTGATGGAGGAGTTCGTCAAGGCCGGCGCGCCGCCCGAGATCCTCTACGTGGCGCACCCGCACATCGGCACCTTCAAGCTGGTGAAGGTGGTGGAGCACATGCGCGAGCAGATCACGGCGCTGGGCGGCGAGATCCGCTTCGAGCAGCGCGTGAGTGACGTGCTGATCGAGGACGGACCGGAAGGCAGACACCTGCGCGGCCTGGTCGTGCTCGACCAGCGCACCGGCCAGACCAGCGAGCTGCGCGCCGACCACGTCGTGATGGCGCTGGGCCACAGTTCGCGCGACAGCTTCGAGATGCTGCACGCGCGCGGCGTGCACATCGAGGCCAAGCCCTTCTCGATCGGCTTCCGGGTCGAGCATCCGCAAGGCCTGATCGACCGCGCGCGCTGGGGCCGCCATGCCGGCCACCCGCTCCTGGGCGCGGCCGACTACAAGCTGGTGCACCACGCGAGCAACGGCCGCTCGGTCTACAGCTTCTGCATGTGCCCGGGCGGCACCGTGGTGGCCGCGACCAGCGAACCAGGCCGGGTCGTGACCAACGGCATGAGCCAGTATTCGCGCAACGAGCGCAACGCCAATGCGGGCATCGTGGTGGGCATCGAGCCCGGCGACTTTCCGGGCTGGGACGAGGGCCGCGCCGGTTCGCCGCTGGCCGGCATCGAGCTGCAGCGCACGCTGGAGTCGAACGCCTTCGTGCTCGGCGGTGGCGACTACCGTGCGCCGGCCCAGTTGGTGGGCGACTTCGTCGCCGGCCGGCCTTCCACGGCGCTCGGCAGCGTGCTGCCCTCGTACAAGCCGGGCGTGACGCCGGGCGACCTGCACGGCGCGCTGCCCGGCTACGCGATCGAGGCCATGCGCGAGGCCTTTCCGGCCTTCGGCCGCAAGATCAAGGGTTTCGACCTGCACGATGCGGTGCTGACCGGCGTCGAGACCCGCACCTCGTCGCCGATCCGGATCACGCGCGGCGAGGATTTCCAGAGCCTCAACGTGCGCGGCCTGTACCCGGCCGGTGAAGGCGCGAGCTATGCCGGCGGGATCCTGTCGGCGGGGGTCGACGGCATCAAGGTCGCCGAAGCCGTGGCGCGCAGCGTGGCCGGAGCCTAGGGCACAGAGTTCCGGCCGGCGCAGCCAGGCCCGTTGGTGAAACACCGCGGAACCGGCTTTGCCGGGCCGCTGGTGTTGCCCCCGGTAGGGGGTGGGCGGGCTACACGCAGTGAGCCCAACCTGGGGGCGAGCTCAGCTGTTCTGCAGCGCGGCGATGCGCTGCTCGATCGGCGGGTGGGTCGCGAACAGGCTGCCGAGCTTGCCCGTGATGCCCATGGCCTCGACCGACTTCGGCAGTTCGCCGGGCGTCAGGCCGCCCAGGCGCGCCAGCGCGTTCATCATCGGCTGCTTGCGGCCCATGAGCTGGGCGGCGCCGGCGTCGGCACGGTATTCGCGCTGGCGCGAGAACCAGGCCACCACGATAGCGGCGGCGAAGCCGAGCACGATGTCGAGCACGATGGTGGTCACGAAGTAGCCGATGCCGGGGCCCGACGAACGCTCGTCGCGGCGCAGGAAGCTGTCGACCGCATAGCCGATCACGCGCGACAGGAACACGACGAAGGTGTTCATCACGCCCTGGATCAGGGTCATGGTGACCATGTCGCCGTTTGCCACGTGCGCCACTTCGTGGCCGATCACGGCCTCGACCTCTTCGCGCGTCATGTTCTGCAGCAGGCCGGTCGAGACGGCGACCAGCGAGGAGTTCTTGAAGGCGCCGGTGGCGAAGGCATTCGGGTCGCCTTCGAAGATGCCGACCTCGGGCATGCCGATGCCGGCCTTGTCGGCGAAGTTGCGCACGGTCTGCACGATCCAGGCCTCGTCGGGCGACTGCGGGTCGTTGATGATCCGCACGCCGGCCGACCACTTGGCCATCGGCTTGCTGATGAGCAGCGAGATGATCGCGCCGCCGAAGCCCATGATCAGCGCGAAGCCGAGCAGCGCGCCGAGGTTGAGCCCGTTGGCCGTGAGGAAGCGGTTGACGCCCAGCAGGCTGGCGACCACGCCCAGAACAGCGACCACCATGACGTTGGTCAGGACAAACAGAAGGATGCGTTTCAAGTTGGATTCTCCGTGGGGAAACGACGTGTACAGATGGGGACGGGGCGGCCCGCTTCAAGCGGAGCCAGGCTGCAGGGCCGGTTTGGTTGGCTTTGGTTGTGGAGCCCTGCGAGGTCGGAAAACCTCCGAGTCATCATAGAAGGAAAAGTTCTCGTTGGGTCGCCACCAGCCGGGCACGCCGAGCACCGGAAGCGGCACGAAGGGCTTGGTGGCGAGGTGCCCGGCGTCCAGGGCGGCCGCGATCGAAGCGTCGCTGATCGCGAGCGAGGGGTTCGCGCCCGACGGCACCAGCACATGCGCCGTGGCGGCCTTGCGGGGCGTGTGCAGTTTTTCGAGCAGCGCGTGGCCGAACACCAGCAGCCGCACTTCGCGCCACAGGCTGCGCCGCGTGACGAAGAGCCGCTGCCAGTCGCGCGCGACCAGTGCCTCCCACAGGGCCGGCGGCGCGTCGAGCACGGCGCCGTTCTCGTCGAAGAGGGTCAGCGCATCGCGCAGCGGGCCCCGCGTGCCGCCGATGCCGGTGCGTGCGATCTCGGCGGCCTGCAATTCGTTCAGGCGGCGCTTGGCGCGCGGGAAATGCAGCCAGACCAGGCCATTGAGAAGATCGTGCAGGGTGTCGCGCGTCGGCACGCAGGCGGTGCGAAAGATGAAGGCCTCGTAGGCTTCGCCCGGCGCCGCGCTGTCGCCGGGCACGAAGCTCAGCGGCCCGGCAGGCAGTTCGATGGCCACCGGCTCGGCCGACAGCGCATGGGCCACGCTGTGGCCGCCTGCAGTCCTCGCGGCCACCCGTTGCGCGCACGGCGCCAGGGGCGCCAGCCAGGGCGGCGAGGCATCGACGACCACGCCGCCGGCCACCGGATTCACGCCGGCATCGGGCCGACGTACTGCACCTTGTTCGGCGTCTTCTCGGGTGTCAGCAGGAACAGCTCGGGGTGTTTCTTGAACAGCTTGGGCGAGCTCGCGCTCTTGCCGAGCAGCTTCGCGGCGCGCAGTCGCTCGGCCGCGACATTGAGCTCGACCTTGTTGCCCATGCCGAGCTCGACCACGGCGTCGAGGATGCGCAGCACGTCGTCGGGCAGCACCGGCGCGCGAGGGGCGGGTGCGGGCGCCTCGGCCTTGGTGCGCCGGGGGGCGCGCGCGGCGCGCTTGGCGGCCGGCTTGGCCACCGCCGCCACGCGGGCCTTGGTCGCCTTCGGTGCCGCATGGTGCTGCAGGTCGACGAAGCTGTCGTAGACGGCCACGGTCTCGTCGCCGGTCTTGCCCTGCTGGCCGATGCCGCAGACGCGGCAACCTTTCTCGCGCAGCCGGATCACCAGCGGCGCGAAATCGGAATCGGAGGACACCAGCACGACGATGTCCGGCCGCTCCGCGATCACCAGATCGATGGCATCGACCGCGAGCGCGATGTCGGTGCTGTTCTTGCCGGCCGACAGATTGACCATCGGCCGCATCGACAGCCGCTTGAAGAGCGCCTGCTGCTTGAGCGCGGTCTCGGCATTGCAGTAGGCGCGGCGCACGTGCACGGCGCCGTGCTCCGACAGGGTGCGCTCCACGGCCTGTTCGATGACGTCGGACGACACGTTGTCGGCGTCGACCAGCAAGATCACGCGCGGAGCGGCCGTACGGCTCATTGGAGTACCTCCGTGCTGCGCACTGCGGTGCGAGCTTGCTTGGGGCGGCCCGGCGCGGCGCTCATGCGAGCCTCCAGGCCACCGTCTCGCCGCCACGCAGGGGTTTCAGGGTCGCATCGCCGTAAGGCACGGTCTCGGGCACGGTCCAGCTTTCGCGCCGCAGCGTCACGCGGTCGGTGTTGCGCGGGAGTCCGTAGAAATCCGCCCCGTGGAAGCTGGCGAAGCCCTCGAGCTTGTCGAGCGCGCCGGCGTTGTCGAAGGCCTCGGCATACAGCTCGAGCGCGGTCAGCGCGGTGTAGCAGCCGGCGCAGCCCAGCGCGTGCTCCTTCAGGTGCGCGGGATGCGGCGCGCTGTCGGTGCCGAGGAAGAAGCGGTCGCTGCCGCTGGTGGCCGCTTCGACCAGCGCGACGCGGTGGGTCTCGCGCTTGAGCACCGGCAGGCAGTAGTAGTGCGGCCGGATGCCGCCCGTGAAGATCGCATTGCGGTTGTAGAGCAGATGGTGGGGGGTGATGGTGGCGGCCGTGAAGCGGCTCGCGTCGCGCACGTAATGGGCGCCCTCCTTCGTGGTCAGGTGCTCGAACACCACCTTCAGCTCGGGGAAGTCGCGCCGCAGCGGGATCATCACGCGGTCGATGAACACCGCCTCGCGGTCGAACAGGTCGACCGCCGGGTCGGTCACCTCGCCGTGCACCAGCAGCAGCAGGCCGTGCTTCTGCATCGCCTCGAGCGTCGCATAGGCCTTCTTGATGTCGGTCACGCCGGCGTCGCTGTTGGTGGTGGCGCCGGCAGGGTAGAGCTTCAGCGCGCGAACCCCGGCCGCCGCGGCGCGCTCGATCTCCTCGGGCGGCAGCTTGTCGGTCAGGTAGAGCGACATCACGGGCTCGAAGCGCAGACCGGCCGGCACCGCTTCGAGGATCCGGGCGCGGTAGTCCAGCGCCTGCTGCGCGGTGGTCACCGGCGGGCGCAGGTTGGGCATGATCAGCGCGCGGCCGAACTGGCGCGCCGAGTGCGGCACCACGGCCTGGAGCGCGGCGCCATCGCGCACGTGGAGATGCCAGTCGTCGGGGCGGGTGAGGGTGAGGGTGTCGGCGGGGCTTGTCATGGCACGGATTGTCCCATCGTGGTCGCCGCGCCGCGCGCCCGCTCGAGGATGAAATCGATGAAGGTCCGCGCCACCCGCGTGTGCTGCCGGTTCGGCATGTAGAGCATGAACATCCCGGTGCCGAAGATGCTGAGCCGCCAGTCGTCCAGCGTGGTCACGACCTCCCCGCGCTGCAGGTCGTCCTGCACCACGTAGTCGGGCACCAGCCCGATGCCCAGGCCGGCGAGCACGGCCTGGCGCAGGAACAGGAAGTTCTCCGAGATCAGCGTCGGCTCGAGGATCACCTCGCGCCGCTCCTCGCCCTGGTAGGCCGACACGCGCAGCTGCCGGCCGATCACCGCCGAGGTCACGACCGGCGCCCCCTGCAACTGGTCGAGCTGGGTCGGCAGCCCATGCGCCTCGGCGTAGCCGCGCGATGCGCAGGCCACGTAGCGCACCGGACCGAGCTCGCGCGCCACCAGGTTCTGCGGCGGCTCGGCCATGACGCGGATCGCGATGTCGACCTCGTCGCGCAGCAGGTCCTCGATGCGGTTCTCGAACAGCACGTCGAGCACGATGCCCGGGTACAGGCGCTTGAAGGCAATCAGCCAGCCGGACATCACGAGCTGGCCGTAGCCGCTCGGAACGCTGAGCCGCACGCGGCCCTGCAGCCCCTGGCCCAGCGTGGTCACCGATTCCTTCGCCGCCAGCAGTTCGCCCTGGATGGCGAGGCCATGCTGGTACAGCCGCAGGCCGATCTCGGTCGCCTCGGCCCGCCGCGTGGTCCGCCGCACCAGCTGCGCGCCGACCGAGCGCTCGAGCTGGTTCAGGTGGTAGCTGACGTTGGCACGGCTCATGTTGAGGCGGCGCGCGGCGGCACTCAGGTTGCCGGCGTCGAGGATTTCGACAAGGAGGGTCAGCGATTGCAGGTCCATGGGGCCATTTTGTCAAAACTTCTTTGACAGTCTGTCAATCGGCAATGCAATTGTCAAAGCAGCGGCCCGGATCAAGAATGCCGGATTCACCCTCAAGGAACCGTTCCGGTTCGCTCACGGAGACAATCACCATGGCCATCTCTCCCACCCTTCCTGCGTCCGCGATCGTGCGCTTCGAGCGTCAAGCCGACGTGCTGGTCGTCACGATCGACAACCCCCCGGTGAATGCGCTCGGCGTCGACGTCCGGCGCGGGCTGGCCGCGGCGATCGCCGCGGCCGAAGCCGACGACGGCGCCAAGGCGGTGCTGATCGTGGGCGCGGGGCGCAACTTCATCGCCGGCGCCGACATCCGCGAGTTCGGCCAGACGCCGCAGCAGCCCTCGCTGCCCGACGTGTGCGCGGCCATCGAGAACTGCAGCAAGCCCGTGGTGGCCGCGATCCAGGGC
>NZ_JBFUCI010000172.1:0-12170 GCF_056405335.1 Variovorax sp. P1_H12_2 | reverse complement strand
GACGCACGGTGCGGATCGCCTCGCTCTGGGTCGCCGGCAGCACGCCCGACGCGCCGTTCGCGCTGCTGCAGGTGGCCGAGACGCGCGAGAAGCAGTCGGTGCTGGCCACCGAGATCATCAAGGGCGTGCTGCTGCCGCAATTCGCGATTCTGCCGCTGGCGGTGCTGCTGATCTGGCTGGCGCTGGTGCGCGGCATCAAGCCGCTGTCGGTGGTCGAGGCGCGCATCCGCGAGCGCAAGCCGGGCGACCTGAGCCCGCTCGACGAATCCTCGGTGCCGCTCGAGGTGGTGCCGCTGGTGCTGTCGGTCAACGACCTGCTGAGCAAGCTCAACGACTCGATCGGCACCCAGAAGCGCTTCCTTGCCGACGCCGCGCACCAGCTCAAGACGCCGCTGGCGGGCCTGCGCATGCAGGCCGACCTGGCCCAGCGCGAGGGCGCCAATGCCGACGAGCTCAAGCAGTCGCTCAAGCAGATCGGCCGCGCCAGCGTGCGCGCCACGCACACGGTCAACCAGCTGCTGTCGCTGGCCCGCGCGGAGGGCAGCGGCGCCGCCATCGGGCGCCAGCCCTGCGACCTGGCGCGACTCACGATCGAGGTGGTGCGCGAGGCCGTGCCGCGGGCCATCGACAAGCGCATCGACCTGGGCTACGAGGGCGCGGAGGCGGGCTCGCCCGGCGTGGTGTTCGAAGGCAATCCGACGCTGCTGAAGGAGCTGGTGCGCAACCTGGTCGACAACGCGATCAATTACACGCCGTCGGTGCCCGAGCGGCCCGGCGTGATCACCGCGCGGGTGCTGGCCGACCCCTTCGGCCACGTGCTCGTGCTGCAGGTCGAGGACAACGGCCCCGGCATCGCGGCGCACGAGCGCGAGCTGGTGTTCGAGCCCTTCTACCGGGTGCTCGGCAACGAGGCCGACGGCTCCGGCCTGGGGCTGCCGATCGTGCGCGAGATCGCGCGCCAGCACCACGCGATCGTGCGGCTGGAAGACGCGCACCCGGGCCAGCAGCCGCCGGGGACGCTGGTGAGCCTGCGGATCGATGCCAATCCCCACGAATCCCGGGACCGCGCGGGGTCCTAGGGGGCCCGGTCAGGGTTTGGCGGGCGGCGGATTCTTGCGGATCTGCAGCATCTGCGGCCGGACCTGCTGCTGCAGGCGCTGCGGCTCGGTCTCGCTGAAGCGCGCGGGCTCGGCGCCGAACAGGGCAAACGCGCCGCGGGTCCAGGCGAAATAGCCCAGGTTGGCGACCAGCAGGGCGACCACGGCCAGGCGCAGGATCATGGCGGCACGCGCAGCGGGCGGACGCTGACTTCGGCGCTGCTGATGCTCTTGACGCCGTCGGCGGTGCGCACCAGCAGCTCGCCGCCCCAGCCGACGCCTTCGCAGTGGCCTTCGGTGCCGTCGCTGAGCCGCACGTCGCGCCCGCGCAGGAGGTCGCGCTCGGCGAAGCGGGCCGCGAAGGGCACGAATCCGCGCTCGTTGAAGAGCTGCACGTCGCGCACCAGCGGCTCGACGATCTCGCGCAGCACCTCGCCGGGTGCCGCGGCCGGACGCCATTCCTTCATCCAGGCCGGCGGCGTGCTCAGGCCGGCGGCTTCGCGCGGGCCGATGTTGATGCCGATGCCGATCACCAGATAGCGCTCGAGCGCGTCGGGCTGGAGCAGGGCGGTCTCGATCAGGATGCCGCCGAGCTTGCGCTCCTGCACCCAGAGGTCGTTGGGCCACTTGAGCGCCAGGCCGGCGCTGCGCGACGGGTCCAGGCTCTGGGCGACGCTGGCACCGACCGCGAGCGAGAGACCCGACCAGTCGCGCGGTGCCAGCGACAGGCCGAGCGAGAAGGTCAGCGAGGCGGGTTCGCCGGCGTCCTGCGCGCTCTGCCAGGGCCGGCCGAGCCGGCCGCGCCCGGCGGTCTGGCGCTCGGCCACGAGCAGCACCGCGCCGGTTTCACCATCGCGCGAACGGCGCATCAGCTCGCTGTTGGTCGAGTCGATTTCGGCCACCACCTCGACGCGCAGGCCGGGCAGCAAGGGTGCCAGGCTCTGCGCGATCTCGTCCTCGAACCAGGGTGCGGCCATGTTCAGCGCTTGTCGGTGTCGGCCTTCTTCTTGCCGGCCTTCTTTTCAGACTTCTTCGAGGACTTCTTGTCGCTCTTCCTGTCCTTCTTCTTGCTTTTCTTCTTCTTGCCCTTCTTGCCCTCGTCGTCGTCCTTGGGCGCCAGCAAGGTCCCGCGGCATTGCTCCGAGCCGCACCAGCACGGGAAATCGGCCTTCAGCTTCTTCGTGTAGGGCTCGTCGATGACCAGGCCGTAGTCGTAGCTGAGCTCTTCGCCGGCGGCGATGTTGCGCAGCGCCTTGATGAAGACGCGGCCATCCTGCTCGTCGGCCTCGCAGCTCGGCTCGCACGAATGATTGATCCAGCGCGAGGCGTTGCCGTCGACGTTGCCGTCGATCACGCGATCGTCATCGATGTGGAAGTAGAAGGTGTGGTGGGGCTGGGCGGGGTCGTGCGGGTGGCGGCGCAGCGCTTCCTCCCACGAGATGATCTCGCCCTTGTATTCGATGAGCGTTTCGCCTTCCGCAATATCCTGGACGGCAAAGACGCCGTTGCCATGGACGCTGGAACGCCGGGTCTGGATTCGGCGGCCGCCGGAAGTGGGGGATTTGGAGGGCATCGCCGAAGTCTGTTAGTTTGAATATGTACGCATGCGCGTGCGCGTACGCACGCGAGAAGCGCCAGATTGTAAGGATGTCGCCCCCACGCTCTCCACTTTGGGGCTCGCTGCCCCCCCGAGGGGGCGCAGGCCGCCTTGGGGCGGCCTGCTGGCCCGTCCCGCCTTGCGTTGCGGGGCGGGGTCGGCAACTGGCGCGTGCGGGTGAACAGAATGAATAGGATTCGCAGATGAAAACTTTGGTGATTGCAGAAAAGCCTTCGGTGGCCCAGGACATCGTGCGCGCGCTCACGCCGGTGGCCGGCAAGTTCGACAAGCACGACGAGCACTTCGAGAACGAGAAGTACGTCGTGACGAGCGCCGTCGGCCACCTGGTGGAGATCCAGGCGCCCGAGGAGTTCGACGTCAAGCGCGGCAAGTGGAGCTTCGCCAACCTGCCGGTCATCCCGCCGCGCTTCGACCTGAAGCCGGTCGACAAGACCAAGACCCGGCTCAACGCGGTCGTGAAGCAGGCCAAGCGCAAGGATGTGACCCAGCTCGTCAACGCCTGCGACGCGGGCCGCGAGGGCGAGCTGATCTTCCGCCTGATCGAGCAGTACGCCGGCGGCAAGGCGCCGCTGGGCAAGCCGGTCAAGCGCCTGTGGCTGCAATCGATGACGCCGCAGGCGATCCGCGACGGCTTCGATCAGCTGCGCACCGAGCAGCAGATGCAGGGCCTGGCCGATGCGGCGCGCTCGCGCTCCGAGGCCGACTGGCTGGTCGGCATCAATGGCACCCGGGCCATGACCGCGTTCAATTCGCGCGACGGCGGCTTCTTCCTGACCACCGTGGGCCGGGTGCAGACGCCGACGCTGTCCGTGGTGGTCGAGCGCGAGGAGAAGATCCGCAAGTTCGTGAGCCGCGACTACTGGGAGGTGCACGGCCGCTTCGCGGCCGAGGCGGGCGAGTACCCGGGCAAGTGGTTCGATCCGAATTGGAAGAAGCCGCCGCCCGGCCCCGATGGCGTGCCCGACCCCGAGCAGCGTGCCGACCGGGTCTGGAACGAGCGCGAGGCGCGCGAGATCGCCGACGCCGCGCGCGGCAAGCCGGCCACGGTCACCGAGGAAAGCAAGCCCACCACCAGCGCCTCGCCGCTGCTGTTCGACCTGACCTCGCTGCAGCGCGAGGCCAACGGCCGCTTCGGCTTCAGCRCCAAGACCACGCTGGCGCTGGCGCAGAGCCTGTACGAACGCCACAAGGCGCTGACCTACCCGCGGACCGACTCGCGCGCGCTGCCTGAGGACTACCTGCCGGTGGTCAAGGACACGATGAAGATGCTGGCCACGAGCGGCATGAAGCACCTCGCGCCCTTCGCCCAGCAGGCGGTCGACAACAACTACGTGAAACCGTCGAAGCGCATCTTCGACAACGCCAAAGTCAGCGATCACTTCGCGATCATCCCGACCCTGCAGGCGCCGAGCGGCCTGTCCGACGCCGAGCAGAAGCTCTATGACTTCGTGGTGCGCCGCTTCATGTCGGTGTTCTTCCCGAGCGCCGAATACCAGGTCACGACGCGCATCAGCACGGTGGAGCAGGGCGGCAAGAAGTACCCGTTCCGCACCGACGGCAAGGTGCTCGTGAAGGCCGGCTGGCTCGCGATCTGGGGCAAGGAAGCCGAGGACGACGAGAAGGAAGAGGACAAGGACGGCAAGCGCCTGGTGCCGGTCAAGCCCGGCGAAGTGGTGAAGGCCGAATCGGTCGATCCCAAGGGCCTGAAGACCCGGCCGCCGGCGCGCTATTCCGAAGCCACGCTGCTCGGCGCCATGGAAGGCGCGGGAAAGACCATCGACGACGACGAACTGCGCGAGGCGATGCAGGAGAAGGGCCTCGGCACGCCGGCCACGCGGGCGGCCACGATCGAAGGCCTGCTGGCCGAGAAGTACATGATCCGCGAAGGCCGCGAGCTGATCCCGACCGCCAAGGCCTTCCAGCTCATGACGCTCTTGCGCGGGCTCGGCGTGGAGGAGCTCTCCAAGGCCGAACTGACCGGCGAGTGGGAGTACAAGCTCGCGCAGATGGAGCACGGCAAGCTCAGCCGCGAAGCCTTCATGCGCGAGATCGCCGAGATGACGGAACACATCGTCAAGAAGGCCAAGGAATACGACCGCGACACCGTGCCGGGCGACTACGCCACGCTGGCCACGCCCTGCCCGAATTGCGGCGGCGTGGTGAAGGAGAACTACCGCCGCTACAGCTGCACCGGCAAGCCGGGCCAGGAACCCTGCGGCTTCTCGTTCGGCAAATCGCCGGCCGGCCGCACCTTCGAAGTGGCCGAGGCCGAGGCGCTGCTGCGCGACAAGCACATCGGCCCGCTTGAAGGCTTCCGCTCCAAGGCCGGCTGGCCGTTCACCTCCGAGATCGTGCTCAAGTTCGACGAGGAAGCGAAGAACTGGAAGCTGGAGTTCGATTTCGGCGACGACAAGAATGCCGAAAGCGGCGAGATCGTCGACTTCAGCCAGCAGGACACCGTGGGGCCATGCCCGGTCTGCGGCGCGCCGGTGTTCGACCACGGCAGCAACTACGTCTGCGAGAAGTCGGTGCCGACCAACGAGCAGCCGACGCCGAGCTGCACCTTCAAGACCGGCAAGATCATCCTGCAGCAGCCGGTGGATCGGGCCCAGGTCGAGAAGCTGCTGGCCACCGGCAAGACCGACCTGCTCGACAAGTTCGTCTCGATGCGCACGCGCCGCCCCTTCAAGGCCTTCCTGGCCTGGAACAAGGACGAGGGCAAGGTGGCTTTCGAGTTCGAGCCGCGCACCAGCAAGTTCCCGCCGCGCAAGACCTTCGCCAAGGCGGCGCCCGCCGCAGCGAAGAAGGCGGCCGCGAAGGCACCGGCGGCGAAGAAGGTGGCGGCCAAGAAAGCTGCGGCACCGAAGGCGCCGCGCAAGCCCGGTGCCGGCCTCAAGCCCAGCGACGCGCTGGCCGCGGTGATCGGCGCCGAACCGGTGGCACGCACCGAGGTCATCAAGAAGCTGTGGGACTACATCAAGGCCAACGGCCTGCAGGACGCGGCCAACAAGCGCGCCATCAATGCCGATGCCAAGCTGAAGCCGGTGTTCGGCAAGGACCAGGTCACAATGTTCGAACTGGCCGGCATCGTCGGCAAGCACCTGAGCGCATGAAGGGGATCCGCATGAAGAGACTTGTCGCCGTGGGGTTCGCCGCCGCGCTGTGCCTGCTCGCAGGCTGCGCTTCGCGCGGGCCCGCGGGTGAGGGCGCCACGGCCGCCGGCGGCAGCGGCATCACCGTGTTCGGCACGGTGGACGCCGCGGTCAGCGGCTACAAGAACCGCTAGGGCCTGTTCGCTCTAGCGCCTCAGCAGCGCCTGCCGCAGCAGCCGTGCCGCGCGATTGCGGATGCGTCCTGGCGCGCTGCGCAGCGGCCCCTTGGGGCTGACCTTCGCCGTCGCGCAGGCCCACAGGAAGTCCTGCAGGATGGCGGTGTCGTCCACCGTGTCGGTCGCGCCGTAGGTGTGGAACTCCGGGTGCCACTGGGTCGCGGCGATGTAGCTGCGTCCACGGTCGGCCTTGCGCCGGATGGCTTCGGGAATCCGGTCGGGGATGCTCCAGGCGTCGACCTCGAAGCCGGGCGCGAGATCCTTCACGCCCTGGTGATGGATGCTGTTGACGCGCGCGCTCTCCAWGCCCGGATAGAGTTTCGACAGCCTCGAGCCGGGCGTGATGCTGATCTCGTGGTAGTTCTGGTCGTAGGCCACGGCGTCGCGATGCTGCTGGCCGTTGGGATGCTGGGCCTCGATGTCCTGGTACAGCGTGCCGCCGAAGGCCACGTTGATCAGCTGCAAGCCGCGGCAGACGCCGAAGATCGGCTTGCCGGCCTGCTCGAAGGCCTCGACCAGCGCCAGGTCGTAGAGGTCGCGGAGACGGTCGCCGACCCAGGCGTCCTTGAGCGGCACCTCGCCGTAGCTGCCGGGCCAGACATCGGCGCCGCCGTGCATCACGACGCCGTCGAGCCATTCGGCGTAGTGCGAGAGCTTGGTGTCGCCGCGCGCGGTCTCGCCGGTCGGGCAGGGCACCATGACGACCATCGCGCCGGCCGACATCAGCCAGTGCGCGATCGACTGCTCGACATACTGCAGCGTCTTGTTGGTGAACAGCGAGCGCGTCGGGTCGGCGTGGGAGAAGCAGGCCGACAAGCCGATCTTGAGTCGTCCGGAAACGGTTTGTGACATCGCGTTCGGGGCTGCGCACGCCGCGTCACCCCTCGGTTGAACTGAAGCGGCCATTGTGAAACGTTCCGACGGCTCGTGCATGGCGATGGCCAAGCGGCCGCAGCGTCCGGCCGCATGCCGCGCTAGCATCGTCGGCATCCCCTCATGACCCAGGAGACCCCGCATGAAGACCATCAAGGGCCCGGCCATCTTCCTGGCCCAGTTCACCGGCGACGACGCCCCCTTCAACTCGCTGGACGCCATCGCCGGCTGGGCTTCGGGCCTCGGCTACAAGGGGGTACAGATACCAAGCTGGGACAGCCGCATCTTCGATCTCCGGAAGGCCGCGCAGAGCAAGACCTACTGCGACGAAGTGAAAGGCACCCTGGCCGGCCACGGCCTCGAGATCACCGAGCTGTCGACCCACCTGCAAGGCCAGCTGGTGGCGGTGCATCCGGCCTACGACGCGAGCTTCGACGGCTTCGCGGCGGCCGAGGTCCGCAACGATCCGGTCAAGCGGCAGCAATGGGCGGTCGAACAGCTGCGCTACGCGGCGCAGGCCTCGGCCCATCTGGGGTTGACCGCGCACGCGACCTTCTCGGGCGCGCTGGCCTGGCCTTACCTCTACGCGTGGCCGCCGCGCCCGGCCGGCCTGATCGAAGAGGCCTTCGACGAGCTGGCGCGGCGCTGGAGGCCGATCCTCGACGCGTTCGACGAGGCCGGCGTGGACGTCTGCTACGAGATCCATCCGGGCGAGGACCTGCACGACGGTGTCACCTACGAGATGTTCCTCGAACGCGTGGGCAACCATCCGCGCGCCTGCCTCCTGTACGACCCGAGCCATTTCGTGCTGCAGCAGCTGAACTATCTGGACTACATCGACCATTATCACGAGCGCATCAAGATCTTCCACGTGAAGGACGCCGAGTTCAATCCCACCGGCAAGCAGGGCGTCTACGGCGGCTTCCAGCCCTGGATCAACCGGGCCGGACGCTTCCGCTCGCTGGGCGATGGACAGGTCGATTTCGGCGCCATCTTCTCGAAGCTGGCGGCCTGCGACTTTCCGGGCTGGGCGGTGCTGGAGTGGGAGTGCTGCCTCAAGCACCCCGAGGATGGTGCACGCGAGGGCGCCGAGTTCATCGCCCACCACATCATCCGCGTGGCCGAGCGCGCCTTCGACGATTTCGCCGCTGGCGGCACCGACACGGCGGGCAACCGGAAGATGCTCGGCCTCGGCTGAGGGCGCCGCTAGATACCCTCTGGCTTGCGCAGCGTCTGCATGCGGTCGACCGCATGCACCTTGACCTTGCGGATCTCCGAGCCCTGCTGCACCGTGAGCTCCACGTCCGCCTCGGCGCCAGGCCGGGTCCAGAGCTGCTTGTAGAAGGCCTCGAGCGTCGAGACCTGCACGCCGTCGATCTCCAGCACCACGTCGCCGGGCTGCAGGYCGGCGGCGAGCGCAGGCCCCGAGCGATCGACGCGCACGATCTCCACATGGCCGCCGCGCTCCGACGACGAGACGCCGAGCCAGGGCCGCACGCTGGCGCGCGTGCGGCCGGTGGACTGCATCTCGGCCAGCACCGGGCGCAGCAGATCGACCGGCACGAACATGTTCCCCGGCAGGGTGCGATCGGGGCCGGCCGCCTCGAGCACGAACAGGCTGCCGACGCCCAGCAACTCGCCGTTGCGGTTGAAGAGCGAGGCGCCGCTGTGGTTGGCGACCGGCGGGCTGGTGAAGACCGCGGCCTCGATGTGGTACTCCCAGTAGCCCGAGAACGGGCGTGTCCCGACCAGCCGCGTGAAGCCCACCTCGGTGCCGCTGTTGCTGCCGGTGGCGACCAGCAGCGGCTCCCCGGGCTGCAGGTTCGCGACACCTGCCAGCGGCACCGGCTCGATGCCGCGAAGCGGCACCAGCGGCCGCACCAGCGCGAAGCCGGTGGCGAGGTCATAGGCCACCTGGCGCGCCGGCAGCGTGCGGTCGTCCTGCGTCACGATCTCGATGGTCTCGGCCTCCAGCAGCAGGTAGCCGATGGTGAGGATGAGCCCGTCGGCTCCGATCACCACGCCCGAACCCCAGCGCTGCTGGCCCAGGCTGTCGGCCGAAGTCGCGCCTTCGGTGGCGGCGACCTTCAGCGCGACGACCGCATCACCGGCGCGCCGGAGGGCCTGCACCTGGGCGCTGGACGCGGCGGCAGGGGAAGGGGTCGCCGCAGTCGCCGGCGGCGTGGCCGGCAAGGCCAGAAGCAAAGCGGCGGCACCCAGCAGGGATGCCAGCCGCGTGGGCGTCAGCCATGGGAAACGCGGCAACCGGACAGATGGCGCTGTGACTTGCATGGCCGCGCTCCTTGGAACGGTGGTCCCGCCATGGTGCGCCCCAAGCGCCCCCGTCGCAAGCCCGGCGGCAGGTGGCGCGAAAGCCACCCGCAGCCCTGTCACAGAGATGAAATAGCAACTGTCGTGCCAGATCGGTTAGAATCCGGGGTTCGTTTCGATTTAACGACGAAGCACTTTCGTCACTTGCCGGCTGGCCTGGAATCTCCAGGCCCAACATTGAAAGCCGGCACCCACAGTGTGTTGGAGCGCCAGACCGGGCGCCCAAGATTTGCCACCACTGCCTTCGTACTTTGTTGAAGCGAACAGCGCGCTGTCCGCTCCGGTGGGCGCCATATCCGGCCGGCCTGCGCTCGTTTTATTCAAATTCAATTTCAGCATTCCGCGGCGTCGCGGGGTGCCAAGGCTTTCGATGGACATCATTCAACACAGCATCGCAGTGGGCAAGTACCTTGTCTCGCCGCTCATCAAGGATCTGGACGACGGCCGCTTTGCGGCATCGGTCTCGATCCGATCCGGCCGCGGCAGCGGCACGCACGACCGCGTGATGCGTTTCACGCCCCGTTTTGCCAGCCACGCCGCGGCCGTCCGCTACGCGATCGACCAGGGTTTGGGCTGGATTCGCGAACGCAGCGTCGCGCACACACCTTGCGCCGCTTGATTCCGCATACCGATTTCCTATCCAATTACGACAAACCCATTCAAAAGGTAATTCATGCCCAAGGAAGAACTGATCGAAATGAACGGCGCCGTGACCGAAGTGCTGCCTGACTCGCGCTACCGCGTCACGCTCGACAACGGCCACCAGCTGATCGCCTACAGCGGCGGCAAGATGCGCAAGCACCACATCCGCATCCTGGCCGGCGACAAGGTGTCGCTCGAGCTGTCGCCCTACGACCTGACCAAGGGCCGCATCACGTTCCGGCATCTGGAACGTCGCGGTCCCCCGCCGGTCGGCGGCAACAACTCGCAGCGCCGTTGACCGTCCCCGTGACCGGTCACGCCACCGATTTCGCCACGCTGCCGCTTTCGCCGCAGGCGCTGGCGAACCTGACGCAGCTCGGCTACCTGCAGATGACGCCGATCCAGGCGGCCAGCCTGCCGGTGGCGCTGCTCGGCAAGGACCTGATCGCGCAAGCCAAGACCGGCAGCGGCAAGACCGCCGCCTTCGCGCTGGCACTGCTGGCCAACCTCAATCCGCGACGCTTCGCGGTGCAGGCCATGGTGCTGTGCCCGACGCGCGAACTCGCCGACCAGGTGACGACCGAGATCCGCCGCCTGGCGCGGGCCGAGGAAAACGTCAAGGTGGTCACCCTCTGCGGCGGCGTCGCGCTGCGCGGGCAGCTCGCGAGCCTGGAGCACGGCGCCCACATCGTGGTCGGCACGCCGGGCCGGATCATGGATCACCTCGAACGCGCCAGCCTGGACCTCTCGGCCCTCAACACGCTGGTGCTCGACGAAGCCGACCGCATGCTCGACATGGGCTTCTTCGACGACATCGCCAAGGTCGCGCGGCTGTGCCCCAAGGAGCGCCAGACGCTGCTGTTCTCGGCCACCTACCCCGAAGGCATCGCCAAGCTCAGCGCGCAGTTCATGAAGAGCCCGCAGCAGATCACGGTGCAGGCGCAGCACGAGGAAGGCAAGATCCGCCAGCGCTGGTACCAGGTGAAGAACACCGAGCGCCTGCACGCCGTGAGCCTGCTGCTGAACCACTTCCGGCCGCAGAGCACGCTGGCCTTCTGCAACACCAAGCAGCAGTGCCGCGACCTGGTCCAGGTGCTGCAGGCCCAGGGCTTCAGCGCGCTGGCCCTGTTCGGCGAGCTCGAGCAGCGCGAGCGCGACCAGGTGCTGGTGCAGTTCGCCAACCGCAGCTGCTCGGTGCTGGTGGCGACCGACGTCGCTGCGCGCGGCCTCGACATCGCCGACCTCGAGGCGGTGATCAACGTCGACGTCACGCCCGATTCCGAGATTCACATCCACCGCATCGGCCGCACCGGCCGCGGCGATGCAGAGGGCCTGGCGCTGAACCTGGCCAGCATGGACGAGATGGGCAGCGTCGGCAAGATCGAGCAGCTTCAGGGCCGCGAGTCCGAATGGCATCCGCTGGCCGAACTCACGGCCGGCAGCGCCGCGCCGCTGCAGCCGCCGATGGCCACGCTGCAGATCATCGGCGGCCGCAAGGAGAAGATCCGCGCCGGCGACGTGCTGGGCGCGCTGACCGGCGAGGCCGGCTTCACGAAGGAGCAGGTCGGCAAGATCAACGTCAACGAGTTCTCCACCTACGTGGCGGTCGACCGGCGCATTGCGCGCGAGGCCGTGCACAAGCTTTCCACCGGCCGCGTCAAGGGCAAGTCCGTCAAAGTGCGGCTGCTCGACGATGTGGCCTAATCACGTCCTTCGATTTCTTTTTATCCGAGCTTTCCATGCCCAAGAAAATCCGCACCGAGGCAGACCGCATTGCCACCCCCAAGCCCGTTCCGATGCCTGGCTACAACGTCCCCAAGTCGGGCGGCGGCCAGAAGGTGAGCCTGGAGCGCGGCACCGCGACCCGCAGCAAGAAGAACCCGGGCAAGCGGGCCAAGAAGGGCGGCTGATCGCCTCGAGCGGGCCGCGCGCCTTGCGCCGTCCCCTCGCCGAAACGCGCCTCCGGGCGCGTTTTTCATGGGCGCCTTGCTGAATCATGTCCGACGACTACCAGATCGACATCCCGCCTTCGTTCTTCGCGGTCTACACGGATGCCAGGCAGCGCCTGGCCGAACCGATCGCGGTGGTGCGCGCGCGCTACGAGGTCTGCGAGGACCTCGCCAACCACCTGGTGCAGCACGCTCAGCTGCTGCACCACGTCGAGGTGCCGTCGGAAGACGAGATCCTGCGGCGCATCCACGACGGCCTGAGTTCGCCCGATGCCGGGGTCTCGGCCGGCGAGGCGTGCTGGATCGTGCTGCGGCTGGCCGAGCTGCTGGGC
>NZ_JBFUCI010000171.1:0-12201 GCF_056405335.1 Variovorax sp. P1_H12_2 | reverse complement strand
GGCCGCGGTCGCGTTGCAGGCGCTCTGGATGGATCTTGCGCACCAGATCGAGATCTGGTGCGCATGAATGTGGCCCCCACGCTCCCCCACTGCGTGTGGGTCGCTGCCCCCCGAGGGGGCCGCAGGCCGGCTTGGGGCGGCCCGGCGCCGGCCTGAATGGCCCCCACGCTCCCCCACTGCGTGTGAGTCGCTGCCCCCCGAGGGGGAGGTCGCAGGCCGCCCGTCTGCGCGAAGCGCGGACTTCGCCGCGCCAGCGGCCCGGCGCCGGCCTGGGCCCGCACGCCGGACATCCGACGCAAGCTTGATCCCAGTCAATCCGCGCCGCGCGGGTCTGGCCGAGACTGGAGGCCTTCCCATCTGGAGACCTCATCATGTTCAAGCGAATCCTGGTCGCGACCGACGGCTCGCCCCTTTCGGAGAAGGCGGTCGAGACCGCCATCGGCCTGGCCCGGCAGCATGGCGCCGAGCTGGTCGCCTTCACTGTGGCCCGCAGGCAACCCAAGAGCTACATGGAGGGCACGACGGTCCTTGAGGCGACCGAGAGCGAAAGCATCGAGAAGAAGCGCTTCGAACATGCCCAGGCCATGGTCGACGCGATCGGCGAGCGCGCGGGCGCGAGCGGCGTGCGCTGCGAAGCGCTCGTGGCCCATTCCAGCCAGGTTGCCGAATCGATCATCGCGGCCGCGCAGAAGCATGAGAGCGACCTGATCGTCATGGCCTCGCATGGCCGCCGGGGCATCGGACGCCTGCTGCTGGGCAGCGAGACCCAGCATGTGCTCACGCATTCCGCCTTGCCGGTGCTGGTGCTCCGATAGCGCCGCATGAGGGAAGAAGTCAACCAGGCGGATGCGGCCGCCATGGCCGATGCGTTGCGGGCGCTTGCCGCCGGATCGGGCCTGAGAAGCTGGCAACTGGCCGGCCGTGAGCTGTTGCCGGTGGTGCAGGGCGGGATGGGGGTCGGCGTCTCGGCCGGCGGCCTGGCCGGCACGGTCGCCGGCCTCGGCGGCATCGGCACCGTGTCGTCGGTCGACCTGCGGCGCCTGCACCCGGACCTGTGGGCGCAGACCTCGCACCTCGAGGCCGAGCCCGATGCCGGCCAGCGCATCGACGCCGCCAACCTCGAGGCGCTGGGCCGCGAGATCGCGCGGGCGCGCCGGCTCGCCGGCGGACGCGGCCTGATCGCCGTCAACGTGATGAAAGCCCTGACGGCCTATGAGTCGCAGGTGCGGCACGCGCTGGCTTGCGGGGCCGATGCGCTGGTGGTCGGCGCCGGCCTCCCGCTGGACCTGCCGGACCTGGCGCGAGAGCACCCGCAGGTCGCGCTGATCCCGATCCTGTCGGACGCGCGCGGCGTCCAGCTGGTCGTGCGCAAGTGGGAGAAGAAGGGGCGCCTGCCCGATGCCATCGTGATCGAGCATCCGCGCCTTGCGGGCGGCCATCTCGGCGCCGCCAAGGTGGGCGACCTGAACGACCCGCGCTTCGAATTCGATGTCGTGCTGCCGCAGGTGCAGGCCTTCTTCAAGACCGCGGGCATCGAAGGCCGCATTCCGCTCATCGCCGCTGGCGGCGTCGAGAGCCTCGACGACATCCGCCGGCTGCAGTCGCTCGGCGCCTCGGCGGTCCAGCTCGGCACCGCCTTCGCGGTCACCGCCGAATGCGATGCCGACCTGGCGTTCAAGCGCGTGCTCGCCGACGCCAGGCCCGAGGACCTGGTCGAATTCACCAGCGTGGCGGGCCTGCCTGCGCGCGCCGTGCGCACGCCCTGGCTGGCCAAGTACCTGCGGCTCGAGCCGCGGCTGATGGCCAAGGCGCACCGCGAGACCGAGTGCACCATGCGCTTCGACTGCCTGGCCCATTGCGGCCTGCGCGACGCCACGCCGGGCTGGGGCAAGTTCTGCATCGACAAGATGCTGGGCCACGCGCTCGCGGGACACACCGAGCAGGGGCTCTTCTTCCGCGGTGCGGGCCGGTTGCCCTTCGGCGACCAGATCCGGCCGGTGCGGGACCTGATGCGATGGCTTCTGGGCGGGCTGCTGCCCGCCGCCGAGCCCGGCACGCCTTGCGCGGCGGCGGCCTGATTCCGTTCTGGCGCGGGGCCTTCAACGGCCTGCTGCTCGGCCTCAACACGCTGGTGGGTGTCGCCCTCATGCTGCCGCTCGCCGCCGTCAAGCTGGCCGTGCCGGCAGCCCCGGTGCGCACGGCGTGCGACCGGGCGCTGAACGCGCTGGCCACGGGCTGGGTCGCGCTCAACAACCGCTGGATCGCGGCTGCCTGCCCGGCACCGTGGACCTTGCACGGCCTCGACGGGCTGAAGCCGGGTGGCTGGTACCTGGTGTCCTGCAATCACCAGAGCTGGGTCGATATCCTGGTGCTGCAGCGGGTCTTCCACGGCCGCATTCCCTTCCTCAAGTTCTTCCTGAAGCGCGAGCTCATCTGGGTGCCGGTGATCGGCCTGGCCTGGTGGGCGCTCGATTTCCCGTTCATGAAGCGCGGCCGAGGCCGGGGCGCGCGGCGTGGCGACCTTGCGGCCACCCGCAAGGCCTGCGAGAAATTCAGGCGCATTCCCACGGCGGTCATCAATTTCATCGAGGGCACGCGCTTCACGGCGGCCAAGCATGCCGGCCAGAACAGCCGCTACCGGCACCTGCTCGAACCGAAGATCGGCGGCCTCGGCGTGGCGCTGGAGACCATGGGCGAGCAGTTCGAATCGATGCTCGACGTCACCATCGTCTACCCCCAGGGGCCGCCCAGCTTCTGGACGCTGCTGTCCGGCCGGCTGGAGGCGGTGACCGTCGACGTGCGGCGGCGCGAGATTCCGCCGGCGCTGCTCGAAGCCGATGCCCTGGGCGACAAGGCGCATCGGCAGCGCCTGCGCCAATGGACCGAAGGGCAGTGGGCGGAGAAGGATCGGCTCATCGCCGCATTGTTGAAGGAGCAGATGCATGTCGCTGGACCCTGAAGTCCTGATCGTCGGCGCGGGCCCGACCGGCCTGGCCATGGCCATCGCGCTGGCCGATGCCGGCTTCGCTGCGACCGTGCTCGACCAGCAGTCGCGCGACGCGCTGGCCGCACCCGCGGAGGACGGCCGCGAGATCGCGCTGACGCATTCCAGCGTCGAGACCTTGCGTGCACTGGGCCTCTGGCAGCGGCTGCGGCCCGAGGAGATCGGGCGCATCCGCGAGGCCCGGGTGACCGATGGCGGCGGGCATGACGCCGCCCTGCATTTCAAGGCCCGCGACCCGCTCGGCTGGATCGTCCCCAACCATGCGCTGCGACGCGTCAGCTTCGAGGCCGCGACCGAACGGCCCGGACTGAATCTGCGCACCCGGTCGCGGCTGCTGCGCGTCATCACCTCGGCCGCGCAGGTCGAGCTGGAGCTCGAGCACGGCGAGGCGGCGCTGCCGGAGTCATTGYACGGGCAACTCCTCATCGCTGCCGACAGCCGCTTCTCGTGGGCCCGCCGCCAGCTCGGCATCGCTGCCGACATGCAGGACCTCGGCCGCACCATGATCGTCTGCCGGATGCGCCACACGCTGCCGCACCGCGACGTGGCCCATGAGTGCTTCGGCTACGAGCGCACGCTGGCCATCCTGCCGCTGGCCGGCGACATCTGCTCCGCGGTGCTGACCACCGACACTGCGGCCGCGGCGCGGCTGATGGACTTGCCCGGCGGCGAATTCGCTGCGCTTGTCGAGGCGCAGTTCGGTGGCCGGCTGGGCTCTATGAGCCTGCTCGGCGATCGCTATCCCTATCCGCTGGTCACGGCCTTCGCGCGCCGATTCAGCGCCACGCGCAGCGCGCTGATCGGCGACGCCGCGGTCGGCATGCATCCGGTCACGGCGCATGGCTACAACCTCGGGTTGCAGAGCGTCGCAACGCTGGCCCACGCGCTGTGCGATGCGCGCGCGGCCGGGCTGGACATCGGCGACGCCGGCGTGCTGGCCGGCTACGGCCGCAAGCACCGTCGCGATGCCGCCGTGATGTACCACGGCACCAACGCCGTGGCGAAGCTCTTTGCGAACGACGGCGCGCCGCAGCGGCTGGCGCGCCAGCTGATCCTGCGCGGCGCGCAGCACCTGCCGCCGCTGAAGGCCGCGATCACGGCACGGCTCACCGGACGTGGCGGGCTCCGGCTGCCGACGCTCAACGGCGCAGCAGTTCGTCGCTGATGATGATCTTGCGGACCTCCGTGGTGCCGGCGCCGATTTCGAGCAGCTTGATGGCGCGATAGAGCCGGTTGACTTCGGATTCCCAGATGTAGCCCGTGCCGCCGTGGATCTGCATCGCCTCGTTGAGCACCTTGTTCATGGTCTCCGAGGCAAACATCACGGAGGCGGCGGTGATCATGTGGATGTCGCCGCGCCCGCCGCCGCCGATCTCGAGATCGTTGGCCGCGCGCAGCGCCTGGTAGGTGAAGACGCGCATCGATTCGATCCACACGTACATGTCGGCCAGCTTGGCCCGGATCATCTGGAAGTTCGAGATCGGCTGGCCGAACTGCTGCCGGGTGCGCGCATAGTCGAGCGCCAGTTCGAGCGCGCGCTCGCAGATGCCCAGGCAGATCGGCGCGATCATGGCGCGCTCCAGGTCGAGCCCGCTCATCACCACCTGCACGCCGCGGTCCTCCTCGCCGACCCGGTTGCGCGCCGGAACGCGGCAATTCTCGAACACCAGCTCGGCCGTCTGGCTGCCGCGAAAACCCATCTTGGTGAGCTTCTGGGCCACCTTGAAGCCGGCGCTGCGGGTGTCGACGATGAAGGCCGAGATGCCCTTGGCGCCGCGCTCCTTGTTGGTCTTGGCGTAGACCAGCACCACATCGGCCACCGCGCCGTTGGTGATGAAGATCTTGCTGCCGTTGAGCAGGTAGTCGTCGCCGTCGCGCGTGGCCGTGGTGCGCATCGAGCCCAGCGCATCGGAGCCCGCGCCGGGCTCGGTCAGGCCCAGTGCGCCGATGGTCTTGCCGCTGCACAGGCCCGGCAGGTAGGCCTTGCGCTGCGCCTCGTCGGCGTTGCGGTAGATGTTGTAGAGGCACAGGTTCTCGTGCGCCACCCAGCTGAGCGCAAGCGCGTGGTTCCAGCGCGAGAACGCCTGCACCACCAGCCCGCTGGCGAAGAGATCGAGGCCGGCGCCGCCATAGACCTCGGGCACCGGGATGCCGAAGTAGCCCGTGGCGCCGATCTGCGCGAAGGCCTCGGGCGGCCACCACTCCTCGTTGTCCATGCGGCTGGACAGGGGGTAGAGCTCGTTGCGCGCGAAGCGATCGGCCTGGTCGAGGATCTGCTGCTCGTCGTCGGACAGGCCCGAGAAGCGCTGGGCGGCGCCTGGAGCGGAAGCGGTGGTGTTCATGGGTCTCCGGGGGATGGAAAGAAAAAGGACGGAAGGCGGTTCAGGCGGCGTGGCCGCCACGCTCGGCGAATGCGGCGACACGGGCGGCGAAATCGGCGCTGGCGGCGCAGCGCAGGAAGGCGGCCTTCTCGCGCGCCAGCTGCGCCTGCAGGCCTTCACGCGACTGGACGGCGGTCAGTTCCTTCAGCTCGCGCACCGATTGCGCCGGCAGGGCCGCGAGCTCGCGCGCGCAGCGCTGCGCCTGGGCGTCGGCACGCTCGGCGTCGACGATGCGGCTGATCAGCCCGAGCGCCAGCGCTTCTTCCGCATCCATCGTGCTGCGCAGCGTGAGCAGATCGAAGGCGCGCGCGGCGCCCAGGCGCTGCGTCAGGCGGAAGCTCAGGCCGCCATCGGCGGGCGCGCCGAGCTGCGCGTAGGCCGTGACGAAGCGCGTGCCGCGCGCCGCCAGCACCATGTCGCAGGCCAGCGCCAGCGAGATGCCGCCGCCGGCCACCGCGCCATGGACGCTGGCGATCACCGGGACCGCGAGGCGATTCAATGCCATCACGCTGGCGTGGAAGCTGTCGATCATGCGGGCGATGAACGCAGGCAGCTCGGACCGGTGCGCATGCATCGCGGCCACGTCGCCGCCACCGCAGAACGACCGGCCTTCGCCACGCAGCACCAGCGCCCGCACGCCCGGCGCGGCAGCCACCGTCTCGATCGCGCGATGCAGCGCCTCGGCGGCTRGATAGTCCAGCGCATTGAGCGCATCGGAGCGGTTCAGCGCGATCGTCGCGACTTCGTCGTGGAAGTCGATGCAGACGGGGTCTTGCGTGTCCATGGGTCTCCGGAGGTGTTCCACATCAAGTTGACCTTGACTCAATAAAGTCCGTTGATGCGGTGCCAATGAGACACCGGTTGGCTTCGTTTGAGAAGGGATGAAATGCTAGGTTTAACCCTAAGACAGTGAAGAGAGACGGGAGATGTTCCGGCGGAGGAATTCAAAGAACAATAAATTGAGTCAGGGTCAGAAAACTGTTGACAGGTGGAAATCGACGCCGCAATATCCGCCCCATAACCAGACGCCATGACCGGCGCGGAGACAAGCCTTGGAATCTCACCATCCCTCGTTCGGCCGGGGCCGTTGCCCATGTTGAGCATCACCAACCTGCAGGTGTTCTACGACCGTGCAGTCGAGGCCGTGCGCGACGTCTCGCTCGAACTCGACCAGGGCCGCATCGTCGCCTTGCTGGGCAGCAACGGTGCGGGCAAGTCGACCGTGCTCAAGGCGATCAGCGGCGTGCTCTATCCGGAAGACGGCGAGATCACGGGCGGTGCGATCCGCTACGACAACGCCTCGCTCGAACGCTGCGCGCCGCACGAGATCGTTCGGCGCGGGCTGGTCCAGGTGCCCGAAGGCCGAAGGCTGTTCGACACGCTCACCGTCGAGGAGAACCTGCGCATGGGCGGCTACCTGCGGCCCGGCACCGACGAATCCCAGGCGCTGGCCAACATCTACGCCCTGTTCCCTGCGATCGAAGCCCATCGGCATCGCGTGGCCGGCTACCTGTCCGGCGGACAGCAGCAGATGGTGGCGATCGGGCGCGCCCTCATGGGCGAGCCGAAGCTGCTGCTGCTCGACGAGCCGTCGCTCGGACTCGCGCCGCAGGTCATCGCGGAGATCTTCGACATCATCCGCCGCCTGCGCGACGAGCGCGGCCTGACGGTGCTGCTGGTGGAGCAGAACGCACAGCTGGCGCTCTCGCTCGCCGACTACGGCTACATCATGGAGCGCGGCCGGATCGTGCTCGACGACACGCCCGCCAAGCTGCTCGCGAACGACGACGTGAAGGAGTTCTATCTGGGCGTGCAGGCCGGCGGCCAGCGCCGCAGCATGCGCGAGATCAAGCACTACAAGCGGCGCAAGAGGTGGCTCTCGTGAGCGCGGCATTGCTCGAGCTGCAGGGCGTGGGCAAGCGCTTCGGCGGCCTCGAGGCCTTGTCGGGCATCGACCTGCGGGTGCAGCGCGGCCACATCTTCAGCGTCATCGGGCCCAACGGCGCCGGCAAGACCACGCTGTTCAACCTGATCTCGTGCCTGCTCGCGCCCAGCGCGGGGCGGATCGTCTTCGACGGCGAGGACATCGCGGGCGCGCCGGCCCACAGCCTCTCGAAGCGCGGCATCGCGCGCACCTTCCAGAACCTCGCCGTCTTCAAGCACGAGACCGTGATCGACAACATCCTGACCGGGCTGCATGCGCGGCTCACCACCGGCGTGCTGGGCGCGGCCGTGTTCTGGGGCTCCGCGCGGCGCGCCGAGATCGCCGCCCGCGAGACCGCGGAGGAGATCGTCGAGTTCCTCGAGATCGAGACCATCCGCGACCTGCCGGTCGGCACGCTGTCCTACGGCCTGCAGAAGCGGGTCGAGCTGGGCCGCGCGCTGGCGATGCAGCCGCGCCTGCTGCTGCTCGACGAAATGGTGTCGGGCATGAACMAGGAGGAGACCGAGGACATCGCCCGCTTCATCCTCGACATCCGCGAGGAGCGCAACGTCACGGTGATGATGATCGAGCACGAGATGGGCATCGTGATGGACATCTCCGACCACGTGTGCGTGCTGAACTTCGGCCGCAAGATCGCCGATGGCACCCCCGCCGAGGTGGCGGCCGACCCGGCCGTCATCGCGGCCTACCTGGGCGTTGCCGCGCCCGTCGCAGCATGAAGCCGGCGCAGACCTCCGACCACCGCGTGCTGGCCGATGCCGCACTGCCGCCCGGCGTGGCCGAGGGCCGGGCGACGATGCCGGGCCTGCTGCGCCATCGCGCGCGCCAGACGCCCGAGCGCATCGCCTTCCGCGAGAAGACGCGCGGCATCTGGCAGGGCACGACCTGGTCCGGCTACTTCGAGCACGTGCGCGCCTTCGCGCTGTTCCTGCAGCAGGCCGGCTTCGGTGCCGGCGACAAACTGGCCATTGCCTCCGACGGCACGCCCGAGTGGTTCATCGCCGATCTGGCGGCGCAATCGCTGGGTGGCGTGACGGTCGGCATCTATCCGACCAACCCCTGGCCCGAGCTGCAGTACATCGTTCGCCATTGCCGCGCCAAGGTGGCGGTGTGCGGCGACCAGGAGCAGACCGACAAGGTGMTCGAGGCGATGCGCCGCGACGGCGGCCTGCCGGACCTCGAGCGCGTGATCACGGTCGACTGGAAGGGCTTGCGCCACTACGACGAGCCGATGCTGATGCCGTTCGCGCAGGCGCTCGCCGAAGGCCGCGCACTGGCGCAGCAGGAGGGCCGCAGCGCCGCCTGGGAGGCCGTGCTCGATGCGCTCGATGCCGGCCAGGATGCGCTGATCGTCTACACCTCGGGCACCACCGGCATGCCCAAGGGCGCGCGCCTCTCGCACGCCGGCATCGTGTCCGACGCGGCGGCGCTGGGTGCGGTGCAGGGCTTCGCCGGCAGGCCGCTCACGGTGGTCTGCTACCTGCCGCTGTGCCATGTCGCCGAGCGCCTGATGTCGCCGGTGATGCAGCTGGTCTACGGCTCGATCGTCAACTTCGCCGAGTCGATCGACGCCGTCACCCACAACCTGCGCGAGATCGGCCCGAGCTTCTTCTTCGGCGTGCCGCGCATCTGGGAAAAGCTGCAGTACGAGATCCTCATCAAGTCGCGCGATGCGCGGCCGATCGCGCGGCGCGCCTTCACGAAGGCGATGGCCATCGCCACGCCGATCGCCGAACGCAGCATCGCCAACGGCGGCCGCGCGGTCAGCCGGCGCGACGCCTTCGTCGCCTGGCTGCTGCGGGTGACGGTGTTCAGCAACCTGCTGGCCGGCGTGGGGCTCGACCGCACCTGGGTCGCGATGACCGGCGGCGCGTCGATCTCGCCCTCGGTGATCCTGTTCTTCCGCGCGCTGGGCGTGCCGATCTACCAGATCTACGGCATGACCGAGACCAGCGGCGCCAGCCATTCGCAATCCGTCGCGCTGTCGCGCCTCGGCTGGTGCGGCCCGCTGCTGCCGGGGGTGGTCGAGCAGCGCGTCGCCGCCGACGGCGAGCTGCAGCTGCGCGGCGCGATCGTCTTCAACGGCTATCTGCACGACGAGGCGGCCACCCGTGCCGCCTTCGACGACGGCTGGCTGCGCACCGGCGACATCGTCGAGCTCGACGAGGCCACCGGGCAGGTGCAGATCGTGGACCGCAAGAAGGCCATCCTGATCACCAGCGGCGGCAAGAACATCACGCCCTCGCTGATCGAGAACGCCTTGAAGGAAAGCCTCTACATCAGCGAGGCCGTGCTGCTCGGCGACGGCAGGCACTTCGTCTCGGCCCTGATCCAGATCGACCTCGACACGGTCGGCAAGTGGGCGCAGGAGCGCGGCATGGCCTACACCACCTACGAGACGCTGGCGCAGCTCGAGGCGGTGCGCGAGCTCATCGCCGACGACGTCAAGCGCGTCAACGAGCGCTTCTCGCGCGTCGAGAGCATCCGCAAGTTCGCGCTGCTGAAAAAGCAGCTCGACCATGACGACGGCGAGCTCACGGCCACGATGAAGGTGCGCCGGCGGGTCATCGAGCAGAAGTTCGCGGCCGAGGTCGCGCACATCTACGGCGTCGAGAAAGTGACGGCCTGATGAACTACTTCCTGAACCTCGTCACCTCGGGCCTGGTGATCGGCGCGCTCTACGGCCTGGTCGCGATGGGCTTCGCCATTGTTTACCGCGCGACCGGCATGGTGAACTTCGCGCAGGGCGAGGTGATGATGCTGGTCGCCTACATCAGCTTCAGCCTGGCCACCATCCCGGGCATCGGCTTCGGCCCGCTGCTGGTGGCGGTGCTCGCGGTGTCGGTGCTGCTGGGCCTGGCGATCGAGCGCATCTTCATCCGCCCGATGCTCGGCGAGCCGATGTTCTCGCGCGTGATGGTGACCATCGGCCTCGCGGTCGTGATCCGCTCCACCGTGATCCTGATCTGGGGCGTCGAACCCACCGCGTTCCCGCGCCCCTTCGGCAACGCCGTGATCCGGTTCGCGGGCCTCGCGCTCTATCCGGGCCAGATCTTCGCGCTGGTCTCGCTGGCCGTGCTGTGCGGCCTGATGTGGCTCTTCTTCTCGCGCTCGCGCATCGGCATCGCGATGCGGGCGACTTCCAACAACGAGACCACCGCGCTCCTGATGGGCATCAACGTGAAACGCATCAGCGCCGTCGCCTGGGCGCTGTCGGCGGTGTTCGCGGCCTTCGCCGGCCTGGCCTTCTGCCTGATGTTCAGCCTCGAGCCCGAGATCTCGCAGATGGGCCTGCGCGGCTTTCCGGCGACCATCCTCGGCGGCCTCGACTCGGTGGTCGGCGGCGCCTTCGGCGGGCTGGTGATCGGCGTGTTCGAGAACCTCGCCGGCGGCTACCTGGGGCGCGGCCTCAAGGAGATCGCCGGCTTCGTGCTGATCATCGTGGTGCTGATGGTCAAGCCCTACGGCCTGTTCGGCCAACGTGAAATCGAAAGAGTCTGATGCGCAGCAGAACCTACCAGACCTCCTATGCCGGCCTGGTCGCCCTGGCTCCCCAGCGCGTCACCTGGTGCTGGGCGCTGGCCGGGCTCGGCCTGCTGCTGATCGCACCGGCCTGGTTCGGCGCCCACGGGCTCAACATGCTGACCAGCATCTTCGTGGTTTCGGTCGGCGTGCTCGGGCTCAACCTGCTGTCGGGCGTGGCCGGCCAGATCTCGCTCGGCCATGCCGGCTTCCTGCTGATCGGCGCCTACGCGCAGGCGATCCTGACGACCGACTACGGCGTGCCGTCGCTGCTGGCGATTCCGCTGGCGGGGCTGGTCGCGGCCCTCGCCAGCCTGATCGTCGGCGTGCCCTCGCTGCGGCTCAAGGGCCTGTACCTGGCGATCACCACGCTGGCCTTCACCTTCATCGTGCGCCACGTGGTGCTGTTCGCCGAGGGCATCACGCGCGGTTCGGCGGGCATGCCGGTCGAGCCGCTCAGCGTGCTGGGCGTGTCGTTCAAGGGCGACCAGCGCTTCTACTACGCGGCGCTGTTCTTCCTGGTGCTGGCGGTGTTCGCGACGCTGAACCTGATGCGCTCGCGGATCGGCCGCGCCTGGCTGGCCTTGCGSGACCACGACATCGCGGCGCGCGCGATGGGCATCGACCTGATGCGCTACAAGCTGCTGGCCTTCATGGTGAGCGCCTTCTACACCGGCGTCGCGGGCGCGCTGGTGGCCTTGCAGACGCGCTTCGTCAATGTCGACACCTTCAGCGTCCTGATCAGCATCGAGGCGCTGGCGATGGTGATCGTCGGCGGCATGGGCCGCATCCATGGCGCGATCCTCGGCGCGGCGCTGATCCTGCTCTTGCCCGAATTGCTGAACTTCGGCTTCGAAGCGGCGGGCGACGGCGTGCGCATGCTCATGGCCGACCGCATCTACGAGGTCAAGGGCTTGATGTACGGCGTGGTGATCCTGCTGTTCCTGCGGCTCGAGCCCGAGGGACTGGCCGGCATCTGGCGCAAGGCCAAGCGCTTCTGGGTGCAGTGGCCGCTGTCCCAATGACAACCGAATCACAACAGGAGACGACGATGGGCAAGCATGAAGGCAAGGCGATGGTGGTGCGTGCGTTGGCGGTGTTGGGCATGCTCGCGGCCGCGGCCGGCGCGCAGGCGCAGGACGTCGGCGTCACGGCCAGCGAGATCCTGATCGGCGAGGTGCAGCCGATGTCGGGCCCGGCCTCGCTGATCGGCAAGGCCGGCGCGGCGGGCTCCAAGCTCGCCATCGCCGAGATCAACGCCGCCGGCGGCATCAACGGCCGCAAGCTGCGCGCGATCTACGAAGACGACGGCTACGTGCCGGCGCGCTCGGTGTCGGCGGTCAAGAAGC
>NZ_JBFUCI010000170.1:0-12214 GCF_056405335.1 Variovorax sp. P1_H12_2 | reverse complement strand
GTCGATGCCCGACGCCAGTCCGACCAAGTGGCACCTCGCGCACACCACCTGGTTCTTCGAGACGGTGCTGCTGCAGCCGCACGCGAGCGGCTACAAGGTGTTCGACCCGCGCTTCCACTATCTCTTCAACTCCTATTACGAAGCGCTGGGCCCGCGCCACCCCCGGCCGCAGCGCGGCCTGCTGACACGGCCCTCGCTGGACGAGGTGCATGCCTTCCGCCGCCACGTCGACGGTGCGGTGCTGGCGCTGCTCGGCAAGGCGGGCGGGCCCGACTGGGCCGCCATCGAGCCGATCGTCACGCTGGGCCTGCAGCACGAGCAGCAGCACCAGGAGCTGATCGTCACCGACATCCTTCATGCGCTGTGGTGCAACCCCCTGCTGCCGGCCTACCGTGCGCCGGCCGGCCCGGCGCTGCGGCTGGCTTCCGCGGCGCCCGCCATGACCTGGCTGCCGCAGCCGGGCGGCGTGGTGGCGGTGGGCCACGGCGAGCCGGGCTTCGCCTTCGACAACGAGACGCCGCGGCACCCGGTGCTGCTGCGGCCCCACGCGATCGCGAACCGGCTCGTGAATTGCGGCGACTTTGCGCAGTTCATCGCCGACGGCGGCTACCAGCGGCCGGAACTGTGGCTGTCCGACGGCTGGGCCGCCGTGCAGGCGCAGGGCTGGCGCGCCCCGGCCTACTGGCTGGCGCCCGACGATCCGCGCCTGGCGCACGAGGGCGTGCCGGGCGGCTGGCAGGTCTTCGGCCTGCACGGCGTGCGGCCGCTGGAGCTCGAAGCACCGGTGGCGCAGCTGAGCTTCTTCGAAGCCGCGGCCTACGCCGAATGGGCCGGTGCGCGGCTGCCGACCGAGTTCGAATGGGAGGCCGCGCACGATGCACCCGGCATCACCCAGATGAGCGGCCACGTGTGGCAATGGACCCGCTCCTCGTACGACCCGTACCCGGGCTTCCGGCCGCTCGCGGGTATCGCGGCGGAATACAACGGCAAGTTCATGGTCGGCCAGTTGGTGCTCCGGGGCGGCAGTGTCACGACGCCGGACGGGCACACGCGGGCCAGCTATCGCAACTTCTTCCCGCCGGCCGCGCGCTGGCAGTTCTCGGGGCTGCGGCTCGCGAAGGACCTCTGATGGGCACTCCTGCATTCAACCGCCACGCATTCCGCGCCGCGCAGCGCGCCGCACCGCTGTCCGACTTCGCCCGCGAGCTGTTCGCGGCCCTGAGCCTCGACGCGCGCAGCATTTCGCCCAAGTTCTTCTACGACGCCCCAGGCTCGGCGCTGTTCGATCGCATCTGCGATCTGCCGGAGTACTACCCGACGCGCACCGAGCTGCGCATCCTGACCGAGTGCGCCGGCGAGATCGCGGCGCAGATCGGCCCCGGTGCCGAGATCATCGAGTTCGGCGCCGGCTCGCTCACCAAGGTGCGGCTGCTGCTCGACGCGCTCGAGTCTCCCAGGCGCTACGTGCCGATCGATATCTCGGGCGCGCACCTGGAGGCGGCGGCCGCGCGCCTGCGCGCCGACTACCCGCGGCTCGCGGTGCAGCCGGTGGTGGCCGACTACACGATGCCGCTGGTGCTGCCGCCCGCGCGCGGGAAGGGCATCGGCCAGCGCGTGGGCTTCTTCCCGGGCTCGACCCTGGGCAACTTCACACCCGACGAGGCGCTGGCCTTCCTGCAGCTCGCGCATCGGCTGCTGCGCGGCGGCGGCCTGCTGCTGGGCGTCGACCTGGTGAAGGACCCGGCCCTGCTGCACGCCGCCTACAACGATGCGCAGGGCGTGACCGCCGCCTTCAACCTCAACCTGCTGCGGCGCGCCAATGCCGAGCTCGGCACCGATTTCGACCTCGATGGCTTCACCCATGCGGCTTTCTACAACTCGCCGCTGCGGCGGGTCGAGATGCATCTGGTGAGCCGCCGGTCGCAGGAAGTGACGCTCGACGGCCAACGTTTCAGCTTCGAGGAAGGCGAGACCCTGCACACCGAGAACTCGCACAAGTTCACGGTCGAGGGCCTGCGCGCGCTGGCCGAGGAGGCGGGCTTCAGGCCGGCCGCGGTATGGACCGATCCCGAGCGCCTGTTCAGCGTCCACTGGCTGCAGGCGCCGGCGGCACAATAGCGTGTTGCCCCAGTTTTTGGCGGGCACCGGAGAATCTTGATGAAAGCAGTTTGGAACGGCGTCACCGTGGCCGAGAGCGACGACACGGTGCTGGTCGAAGGCAACCACTATTTCCCCATGGAGTCGCTCAACCGCGACCATGTGACTTTCAGCAACCACAAGACCACGTGCGCCTGGAAGGGCACGGCGAACTACTTCTCGCTGCTGGTCAACGGCGAGCTCCACGCGGATGCGGCCTGGTACTACGCCGACCCGAAGCCCGAGGCGGAGATGGTCAGGAACCGCGTGGCCTTCTGGAAGGACGTGAAGGTGACGGAGTGAGCACCGGATTCAGTCCGCCTTTCACTCCACCCGATCGACTCGTTCCCACCTTGCGCCAGGATGGCTATGCCGTCCTGAGTCCGCAGGGCGTGGCCGACTGGCTCGGGATGCCGCTGGCCGCACTCGACGCACTGCATGGCGACTGGGCCCATCTGCCGCCCGACGAGTACCTGAAGGACGGCGGGCGCTATCGCACGCGGCGCMATGCCTGTTTCACCGTCGAGGGCGCGACCATCGAACAGGCGCCGCACCGCGCCCACTGGCAACCGGTCGAATACAACGCGCTGCATGGCGGCATGCAGCGCTGGTTCGCACCGATGGAGGCGGCGACCGTGGCGCAACCGGTCTGGCAGCAGCTGATGCGCGGCCTCGGCGAGGTGGCGAGCGGCCTGCGCGGCGCGCAGCGCTGGTACGTCGAGGCGCATCAGTTCCGCATCGACACGGCCGACGGTATCGGACGGCCGACGCCCGAGGGCGCGCACCGCGACGGGGTCGACCTGGTGGCGGTCGCGCTGGCCGGGCGCCACAACATCAAGGGCGGCGAGACGCGGGTGTTCGAGGCGACCGGTCGCCGCGGCGAGCGCTTCACGCTGACCGAACCGTGGACGCTGTTGCTGCTCGACGATGCCCGCGTGATCCACGAGTCGACGCCGATCCAGCCCCTGATCGATGGCGAGCCGGGCTGGCGCGACACACTCGTCGTCACCTGCCGCGCGGACGGTTTCCAGGGGGACTGATGCCCCCACGCTCCCTCACTTCGTGTGGTCGCTGCCCCCCAAGGGGGCCGCAGCCGGCTTGGGGCGGCCCGGCGCCGGCCGGACCCGGAACTCGCGGCGCCCCGCAGTCGTCTTACAACTGTGGTCACGCCTTGGATGTAAATTCGGGGCCCGGTTCGAGCCGTCGAACCCTGTAGTGAACCAAAGAGGTCTGCCATGTTCAATCACATCCTGGTCCCGATCGATGGGTCCGACACCTCGATGCTCGCGGTCAGCAAGGCCAGCGGGCTGGCGCTGGCGTTCGGCAGTCGCATCACGCTCATCCATGTGGTGGACAACTACCCCTTCATCGGCGTCGGCGCGGACTATGCACTGGGCCAGAACGAATACCTCGCGGCCGCCACCAGCAGCGCCAATGCGGCGCTGGCGCGCGGCGTTGYGGCCCTGGCCGCCGAGGGACTGCACAGCGACCAGCGCGTGATCGACGGCCACGTGGTGCACGAGGGCATCGTCGACACCGCGATCGCGATCGGCGCCGACCTGATCGTCATGGGCTCGCATGGCCGCACCGGCATCGAGAAGCTCCTGCTGGGCAGCGTCACGCAACGCGTGCTGCAGGACGCCAAATGTCCCGTCCTGGTGGTCCGCGGCGATCTCAGCTGAAGGCGGGGGGGAGCGGGCTCTCGAAGCGCAGCAGCTGCCCGTCGGCAGGGTGCCTGAATTCGAGCCTCGTGGCATGCAGCAGCAGCCTCGGCGCGCGCTCGCGCACCGTGTCGTCGCCGTACAGCGTATCGCCGAGGATCGGGTGCCCGATCGACAGCAGGTGCACGCGCAACTGGTGGCTGCGTCCGGTCAGCGGTTCCAGCCAGAGGTGGCTGGCGTGGCGTTCGGGCAATTGCCGCTTCAGGCGCCAGCGGGTCTGGCTGGGCTTGCCCGCGGGGTCGATCTTCTGTAGCGGCCTGCGCGGCCAGTCGGCGGCCAGGGGCGCATCGATCAGCGACCAGTCTTCCGCGGCCGGCAGCAGGCCATCGACGATCGCTTCATAGCCCTTGTGCACTTGCCGCGCTGCGAACGCGTCGCCGAGCGCGCGCTGGATCTGCGGGCTGCGCGCCATCAGCACCAGGCCGCTGGTCGCCATGTCGAGCCGGTGCACCACCAGGGCATCGGGCCATTGCCGCAGCGCCCTGGCGCTCAGGCAGTCCTGCTTGTCATCGCCCCGGCCGGGCACGCACAGCAGGCCGGCGGGCTTGTCGAGCACCAGCAGGTGAGGGTCGATGTGGATCGCTTGCAGTTCGGTCATCAGGACGTCGAGTCTAGAAGGCTCGGCTATCCTCGCAGCCAATGCCTGCTGCGCCGCCTGCCGTTCACCCCACCCGTTTTTCAGATCTCACGCGCGAGCGGCCCTTCATGCAGCTGTGGGTGGCGCGCCTGTTCGGCACCGCCGCCAGCCAGATGCTGCTGGTCGCGATCGGCTGGCACATGTACGAGCTGACCGGCAGCGCCTGGGACCTGGGGCTGGTCGGTCTCTACCAGTTCGTGCCGGCGCTGCTGCTGGCGCTGCTCGCGGGCCACGTGGTCGACCGCCGGCACCGGGGCCGCATCGTCGCCGCCTGCTTCTCGGTGCAGGGAGCGGTGGCGCTGATGCTGCTGCTTGCCGTGCAGGTGGCGCACGATTCGCGCGGCTTGCTGCTCGGACTGTCGCTGGTGCTGGGGGCCGTGCGCGCATTCCAGATGCCGGCGCAGCAGGCGCTCACGCCCTTGCTGGTGCCGCCGATGATGCTGCCGCGCGCGATGGCCTTCAGCTCGGCCGGCATGCAGGGCGCCATCATCGGCGGGCCGGCGCTGGGCGGGCTGCTGTTCGTGGCCGGCATGGGCGTGGTGTACGGCGCGGCGCTGGTCTTCTTCGCGCTGGCCGCCGCGCTGGTGCTGCGGCTGCGCTATGCCCACACGCCGCCGGCGCGCGAGCCGGTGACCCTCGCGACCGTGCTGGCCGGCGTCGACTTCATCTGGAAACGCAAGCCGGTGCTCGGGGCGGTCTCGCTCGATCTGTTCGCGGTGCTGCTCGGCGGCGCGGTGGCGCTGCTGCCGATCTATGCCAAGGACATCCTCCACACCGGGCCCTGGGGCCTCGGGCTGCTGCGCGGCGCGCCGGCGGTGGGCGCGCTCGTGACGTCGATCCTGCTCACGCGGCGGCCGGTCGAGCGTCACGTGGGCCGCACGCTGCTGATGGCGGTGGCGCTGTTCGGCGTCTGCATGGTGGTGTTCGGCTTGTCGCGCAGTTTCATCGTCTCGTTGATCGCGCTCGCGGTCTCCGGCGGCGCCGACATGGTCAACGTCGTGATCCGCCAGACGCTGGTGCAGTTGGAGACGCCCGACGCCATGCGCGGCCGCGTGAGTGCGGTCAACTCGATCTTCATCGGCGCCAGCAACCAGCTGGGCGAGTTCGAGTCGGGTGCCACGGCGGCGCTGCTGGGGCCGGTCGGGTCGGTGGTGGCGGGCGGCGTCGGCACCGTGCTGGTGGCGCTGGCCTGGTTCCGGCTCTTTCCGTCGCTGGCGCAGCGCGACCGGCTCCTCCACAGGCCCTAGAACACGGAGAAGGCGTGCGGCACGTCCAGCGCGACGTCGCCGAGCGGCTCGGCCACGCAGGGCAGGATCCAGCCCTCGGCCTTCTCGTCCGCGCTGACGCCGGGCCACTCGATGCGATAGCGGACATGGCCCTCGACGAGCCTGCAGATGCAGCTGCGGCAGGTGCCGTTGCGGCACGAACTCGGCAATTCGATGCCCGCGGCATCGGCTGCCTGCAGCAGCGTGAGACGGGCGTCGGTGTCGAAGCTGAAGCCGCCCGGTTCGATGCGGGCCTTCATCAGGGGCGCGGCGGCGACGACGACTGCTGCCGCCGCTGGTCGCGCAGCATGAAGAGATAGAGGCTCTCGACCTTCTCGCGCGCCCACGGCGTCTTGCGCAGGAACTTCAGGCTGGAAGTCACGCTCGGGTCGCTGGTGAAGCAGCGCAGCGGGATGCGCTCGCCCAGGCCTTCCCAGCCATAGCAGTCCGCCAGCGCGGTCACGATGGCCTCCAGCGTGAGGCCGTGCAGGGGGTTGCGCGGCTGCGGCTGCGGGCTCGCGCTCGGGCTGGGCGCGTCGCTCACTTGTTCTTGAGCTTGCCGCGCGGGATCACCGCGGTGGTGATCGTGCGCACCGGTTCGATGGCAGCACCCGGCGGCTTGGGGGGTGCCGTGTCCTTCTTGGGTTTCTTGGCTTCCTTGGTGCTGCGTTGCTGACTCTTTGCCATGGGGTTCTCCGGGATAGTGCGAATGCAAATGCAGCGGCAAGTTTAGCCCGCAGCTTCGGCGCGGCGACAATATGGCCTTTACCGTTTCGCTTCCCGCATTCATGTCCGACTACGAAGTTCGCCCCGCCACCCTGCGCGATGCCAAAGCCATCGCCGAAGTCCACGCCGCTGCCGCCCGTGCCGCCTACGAGGGCATCCTGCCCGAAGACGAGCTGCGCGCGCTGGCGCCCRCCAGCCGCGAAGCCAAGTGGCGCGAGGCCATCGAGTTCAGCGAGCCGCAGGTGCAGGTCGCAGTGCTCGACGGCGAGGTCGTCGGCTTCGTCGGCTACGACCGCTCGCGCGACGCCAAGACGCCATCGACCACCGGCGAGATCTGGGCCATCTACGTCAAGCCCGAGCACTGGGACAAGGGCGTCGGCGTCGCCCTGTGGGACGCCGCCCGCGACGGCCTCGAGGAAGAGGGCTGCACCGTGGTCACGATCTGGGTGCCGCTGCGCAACGATCGCGCGATGCGCTTCCACGAGCTGGCCGGTTTCAAGCGCGAGATGAAGACCGCAAAGACCACGGCCCTCGGGAGCGTGAAGATCGAGGAGATCCGCCTCAAGCGCAACGTCTGAGCAGGCGCGCTCCATGGCCACCAGCCTGCTGCTGCTGCTCGACGACATTGCGACGGTGCTCGACGATGTCTCGGTGTTGACCCAGGTCGCCGCCAAGAAGACCGCCGGCGTCCTTGGCGACGACCTGGCGCTGAATGCGCAGCAGGTGACGGGCGTCAGGGCCCACCGCGAGCTGCCGGTGGTCTGGGCGGTCTGCAAGGGCTCTTTCGTCAACAAGGCGATCCTGGTGCCGGCGGCGCTGGCGATCGGGACCTGGCTGCCCTGGCTGGTGACGCCGCTGCTGATGATCGGCGGCGCCTTCCTGTGTTTCGAGGGCTGCGAGAAGCTTGCGCACAAGTTCCTGCATCAGAAGGAGCACGCCGCCGACACCGCGCGGCACGAGCAGGCGGTGGCCAGCGACGAGGTCGACCTGGTGGCGGTCGAGAAGCAGAAGATCAAGGGCGCGGTGCGCACCGACTTCATCCTGTCCGCCGAGATCATCGCGATCACGCTGGGGACGGTGCAGGGCCAGCCCTTCCTGACGCAGCTGTCGGTGCTGGTGGGCATCGCGCTGATCATGACCGTCGGCGTCTACGGCCTGGTCGCGGGCATCGTGAAGCTCGACGACGCGGGGCTCTACCTGAGCCGGCGCGAAGGCGCGGGCGCACGGGCCCTGGGGCGCGGCATCCTCGCGGCGGCACCCTGGCTGATGAAGGGACTCTCGATCGCCGGCACGGCGGCGATGTTCCTGGTCGGCGGCGGCATCCTGGTGCACGGCGTGCCGGCCCTGGCCCATGCGGTCGAGGCCTGGGCCGCCGATGCCGGTGGCCTGCTGCGGGCCCTGGCCTCGACGGGCGCCAATGCCACGGTCGGCATCGTCGCCGGCAGCATCGTGCTGGCCGGGGTCGAACTCGTGAAGAGGGTGCGCGCGCGTCCTTGAGCGTGCACGGCGCGGGGAAGCGCCCGGGGGCTCAGCGCCCCCTGGACCGGGCTCGCTGAACCAGGTCCACGCCCACCAGGGCGATGCCGAGCACCAGCGCGAACCAGCCGACCAGGTAGGCGCCGCCGACCGTCTCGCGCCAACCCGGCGACGAGAGGAAGCTCGGCGCGATCAGCACTGCCGCGCCGATGAGGATGCACATGATTCCGCGCTCGAGGGTGCGCGGATTCCGCGCGGGTCGTCTGGATGCCATCGGGCGAGTTTACGGCCCCATCCAAGGCGTCTCGCCGTCGCGTGCGCGCGACGCCCGGTGTCACGCGGCTGAGACGGTGGCCGACCGGTCGGTGAAAGACCGCCCGAGCCGTTCCAAACCCAAGAAAACCCTGAAGACTGTGACTTATTTGCTATTTGAACCATAGCGTTCTTTACTGCGCACGCACCAATTCCGTGCGATCCGTGAACTTGTTCCTCCAAAAAAAGAGTACCGAAGGATTACATTCGTAAGTACTCATTTCGCCTTCGGGCGTTTCATTTTTGGAAGAGCAACTGCATGAATCGCGTTTTCAGTGTCGTCTGGAACTCCTCGCTCCAGGTCTGGGCCGTGGCCTCCGAGCTGGCATCCGGTGCCGGCAAATCCGCCACCCGCAGCGTCAGCCCGTCATCGCCTTCGAACGCCAGGCCGTCCCAGCGCTTCGCGATCCTGCAAATGGCCCTGGCCGCCGCCTTGCTCGGCTTCGGCGGCGCCGCGGCGGCCGCGTGCTCGACCAGCGGCGCAGTGATCACCTGCGCCGCCGGAAGCACCCAGGGGGTCACGGTGGGCAGCGGCCCGGGCACCGCTTCGGGCACCGCTGTCGTCGTCGAGTCCGGAGCCTTGATCAGCACCGGCGCCCAGGCCGGAATCAGCATCGGCAGCGATTCCAGTATCGAGATCCGCGGCGGCGCCACGGTCGAGAACGCCGCCCCGTTTTTCGGCAGCGACGGCTTCTTCGGCGTGGGCTCGGGTGCCAACACCATCGAGATGCACTCGAACAACTCGCTGACGATCGGCCAGGGCGCCAAGGTGCTTTCAACGGGCAACTCGTGRACCGCGGAGGCGGTCAATGCGTTCGGATCCGGCAACCTGATCATCAACAACGGCGAGATCCGGTCGAGCGCGGGCGGCGCGGCAATCTGGTTCCAGCCGGATTCGGGCCAGAACACCATCGTCAACGGTGCCACCGGCGTCATCGAGTACACCGGCGGCTCGGGCAGGATCATGGGCGTGTCCGGCACGACGGAGATCGCCTTCACCAACCGGGGCCAGGTGCTGGGCTCGCTGAACTTCGCCAACGGCAACGACACGCTGAACCTCTACGACGGCTCGTCGATCACCGGCTTGATCGACGGCGGCGGCGGCAGCAACACGCTGACCCTCAACGGCACCGGGGTCGGGACCTTCGGCCAGCCGATCTCGAACTTCCAGACGCTGGTCAAGAACGACACCGGCACCTGGACCTTCAACAATGCGCTGCCGGCCTCGGGCATCACCAGCACCCGGGTGGCGGGCGGCACGCTGATCCTCGGCGCGGACGCCAGCAGCTACACCGGCAGCATGACGGTCGATACGGCCGGCACGCTGCAGACCAGCGCCGGCTTCGCACCGCTGGCGATCACCGACAACGGCATCGTGCGCTTCGCACAATCGACCGATGCCAGCTACACCGGCTTGCTGACCGGTTCGGGCGGCATCGAGAAGACCGGTGCCGGCACGCTGATTCTCACGCGCGACCAGGCGATCACCGGCACGACCACGATCACGGCCGGCGTGCTGCAACTGGGCGCCGGCGGCACGGCCGGCAAGGTCGACGGACCCATCATCGACAACGCGGCGCTGGTGATCAACCGCCTGGATGCCGTCACGTTCGCGGCGCCGATCAGCGGCAGCGGCCACGTGACGCAGCTGGGCGCCGGCACCACGACCTTCACGGCCGACAACAGCTACACCGGCGGCACGACCATCACGGCCGGCACCCTGCAGCTGGGCGCCGGCGGCACGAGCGGCAGCGTCGTCGGCGATATCGTCAACAACGGCACGCTGAGCCTGAACCGTTCGAACACCCTGCAGCTCGACGGCGTCATCAGCGGCAGCGGCGCGCTGAGGCAGGTGGGCAGCGGTGCCACGGTGCTGTCGGGCGCGAACAGCTACACCGGCGCCACCACGGTGGAGGCGGGCACCCTGCGGGCCGCGGCGGCGACGGTGTTCAGCGCCGCCTCGGCCCACACCGTGGCGGCAGGCGCCACGCTCGACACGGCCGGCTTCGACCAGTCGGTCGCGTCGCTGAGCAACGCCGGCACGGTCAACCTGCTGAGCAGCAAGGCCGGCAGCACGCTGACGGTGAACGGCGCCTACGTCGGCCACGGTGGCGTGCTGAGTCTCGGCACGGTGCTGGGCGCCAGCGGCAGCCTGAGCGACCGGTTGGTGCTGAACGGCGCCGCCGCCAGCGCGAGCGGCAGCACCACGGTGCGTGTCACGAATCTCGGCGGCCTCGGCGGCCTGACCACGGGCAACGGCCTCGAAGTGGTGAGCGCGCTGAATGGCGCCACCACCACCGCCCAGACCACGCGCGACGCCTTCGCGCTGGCCGGCGGCCACGTCGATGCGGGTGCCTACGAATACCGCCTGTACGCGGCCGATGCCACGGGGGCCGGCGAGAGCTGGTATCTGCGCTCGTCGACCACGGTGCCGCCGGTGCCGCCGGTGCTCGAGAACACCAGTCGGGGGCAGACCCCGCAGCTGGTCGCCGTGCCGACCTACCGTGCCGAAGTGCCGCTCTTTGCGGCCCTGCCGGCCGAGTTGCGCCAGGCCGATCTGGCGATGCTGGGAAACCTGCACCGGCGCGTCGGCGATGAGTTGGCGCCAGCGGCCGCTGCCTCCGGAGACCCGGCAGCTGGGCGCCAGGCCTGGGCCCGCGCCATCTACAGCGACCTCGACATCCGGCAGGAGGGCGTGGCCGCGGCACAGAGCCAGGGCCATGTGAGCGGCGTCCAGGCCGGCACTGACCTGCTGGCCACCGGCGGCTGGCGCGCCGGTGTCTATGTCGGCACGCTGGACGGCAACGCCGACGTCAGCGGCAACGCCCGCGGCCTGGTCGCGGCGGTCGGCCGCAACGACCTGCAGTCGCGCTACCTCGGCGGCTATGCGACCTGGATGGGGGCGGACGGCCTCTACGCCGATGCCGTGCTGCAGGGCGGCCGCCACAGCTACACGGTGCTCCCCAATGGCAATTTGAGCGCCGAGGGCAAGTCGAACAGTCTCACGGCCTCGATAGAGGCCGGCAAGGGCTTCGCGCTGGCCGAGGGCTGGACGATCGAGCCGCAGGCGCAGCTGATCTACCAGCGCAACCGCTTCGACGACGTGCTGATCAGCGGTGCGCTGGTGAACCAGGAGGCCGACGGCGGCTGGATCGGCCGGCTGGGCGTGCGCATCAAGGGCGATGTCGCGACCGCGGCCGGCCGGCTCCAACCCTATGGCCGCTTCAACGTCTATCTCGCCGGTTCGGGCACCGACGTCGCGACCTTCATCGGTCCGGCGGCCAGCACCCGCATCGCCAGCGCCAGCGGCTACACCTCCACCGAGCTGGCCGCCGGCATGACGCTGGCGCTGACGCCCACGGCCACGCTGTACGGCGAGGTCGGACAGCTCTACAACGCGGGCGGCGATGCCAAGGTGAAATCGTCTCTGCAGGGCTCGATCGGCATGCGCCTGAGCTGGTGATCCAGCGGTCCCAAGTYTCGGTTCAAATACGGTTCCAGCGGCCGCCTGTATCGGGCGGCCTTCGAAGCCCATCGCCAGACCGGAACCCATGGACCTCCTTCGCTCCCGCATTCCTGCCTTCCTCGGGCGCGCCGTCGCGCCGCTGCTGCTCGCCGCCGCCGCCTCGGGCGCCGCCGCGCAGCAGGAGGCCAACCGCTTTCCCGCCGCGGCGATGAGCTTCCTCGGCGGCGAGCTGCCGGCCATGGAAGCGGCCATCGCGGCGCGCGACCGGGACTACTTCGAGGACGCGATGGGCCGCATGCTGGGCTTCTCCGACAGCTGGGGCTTCAAGACGCGCGACAACCCCGCGCTGGCGCGCTTCCCGATGTGCACCGATGCGGTGTCGGACTTCCTGGTGGTCGGCCTGTGCCGCATCATGACCACCAGTTCGGCCTGCGAGCCGGGCATGGAAGCGAAATTCAACCGCAACCTGCAGCAG
>NZ_JBFUCI010000169.1:0-12329 GCF_056405335.1 Variovorax sp. P1_H12_2 | reverse complement strand
TCCGCATCCATGTTGGCCGCGCCGAATGCCTGCTCGATCTCGTCAGGCATGGGATGGCGGATGGTGTTGTACTTTTCCGGACGGTTCAGCGTGATGACGGCAACACGCCCCTTCTTCTCGTAGAGGATGGTTTCGAAGTTCATGAGGACGACCTTTCTGTCGGTTGACTGGGATGGAATTCAGACGAACTCTCGGCGGGCACGCCGCTTCGGTCTGGAGTCGTATACTAGTCAGTATCTTTAGATTCAGCATAGTAGAAACCACTAAGCGAGAGAATCTGCGGCGCGTCAGTCCGTGCGACCTTTGGTGCTCGGCGCCTTGCAAGATGAGGACAAACACAGCGATGGAACGAACACCCAACAAGCGAACGACCGCCACCAACTCAGCCAGCAAAGCCAGACAAAGGGTCTTGGCAGATCCGTCGGGCATGAAGGCCGAGGTCGCGGCGATCAAGCGCGAACGAATTCTCGAGACGGCCACTCAGCTGTTCCTGCGCCATGGCTATCACGGCTGCACGATGGACGCGATTGCGCAGGCCATCGGCGTCACCAAGCCATTCATCTACTACCAGTTCCGCGACAAGAGCGAGATCCTTGCAGCGATCTGCAGTCACGGTGCGGAGCTTTCACTGTCCGCGTTGGATCAGGCCGAAGCGCTGCACGACACCGCCACAGAGCGCATGCGGTGGTTCTGCTTTCGGCTGGCGCAAGTGGTCGTCGATCGAGGCCACTATCTGGCGGTGTACCTGCGCGAAACCGCCAGTCTCAGCGAGGCGGATCGAAAGACGATCCTGAAGATGCGAGTGGAGATCGATGAGCGGATCACACGGTTGGTCACCCTGGGCGTGGAATC
Source organism: Variovorax sp. P1_H12_2 (assembly GCF_056405335.1). Classification (NCBI taxonomy): domain Bacteria; kingdom Pseudomonadati; phylum Pseudomonadota; class Betaproteobacteria; order Burkholderiales; family Comamonadaceae; genus Variovorax; species Variovorax sp. P1_H12_2. The sequence goes on along the minus strand of NZ_JBFUCI010000169.1, from coordinate 11,477 downwards.
CGGAGAGTTCGAAGTAGCGGATGCCGCCGTCGCGGCACGCGCGATCACCGTCATGATCTCCAACAGCTTTCAGTGGCATCGCAAGGATCGCTCAGACGCGACCGATGCGTTCTCCACCATCTTGTCGGACATCGCGATGCGAACGCTGCTGCCTTCGCCGAAGGGCGCACCGGCGTCGAAGGCTGCCAGCAATCAGACGACTTGATGGACGTGCAGCCTTGGTCCGAGGCCTTGTCGTTCCACGCGCTCCTGCATCCGTCTTGCCGGGCGGCATCGCGGATGCAGGCGTGATTCATGGGTTCTCTTGATCCAGAAGAAGCGAGAGATCTGCCACTTCGAAGCCATGGCCCGAGGATTCGGCCAGTTCCCGCAGATCGCGCTCGAGCTGCGCGCGGTCTTGCTGGCGAGCCCAGAACACCGGCCCGCCGACCCAGCGTGGGAAGCCGTACCCCTGCACCATCGCGACGTCGATGTCGCTGGCGCGGCTGGCCACGCCTTCGTGCAGCAGCCACGCGGTTTCGTTGATCATGGCCAGCATGGCGCGACGCTGGATCTCTTCGGCCTGCAGCGGCCGGCGGCGCAGACCACGCCGCTTCGAAGCCTGCTCGACGATGCCGCGCACCACCGCATCGCTGACGCGCGGCCCGGGCTTGCCGTCGGGGTGCTGGTAGTAGCCGGCACCGGTCTTGCGGCCATGGCGGCCGAGCTCGCACAGCTGGTCGAGTATGTCCACGTAGCGTGTGCGCGGGTCGCGGGTGGCGGCCTGCGACTTGCGCATGCGCCAGGGGATGTCCAGGCCCGCCAGATCGGCCACCGAGAAGGGTCCCATCGCAAAGCCGAAGGCCTCCAGCGCGTCGTCGACCTGCTCCGGCCAGGCGCCGTCCTCCAGCATGAATTCGCACTGTTGGCGGTAGACGTTGTAGATGCGATTGCCGACGAAGCCGAACGCATTGCCGCACAGGATGGGCATCTTCCCCAATCGCTTTCCCAGGGCGAGGCCGGTGGCCAGCACGTCGGCGCCGGTCCGGGCGCCGCGCACGACCTCGAGCAATTTCATGACGTTGGCCGGGCTGAAGAAGTGCAGGCCCAGCACGTCCGCCGGGCGGCTGGTGGCGCTGGCGATGGCATCCACATCCAGATAGGAGGTGTTGGTGGCCAGCACGGCGCCCGGCCGGGCGTGGGCGTCGATCGTGCGGAAGACCTCCTGCTTGATGGCCATCTCCTCGAACACCGCCTCGATCACCAGATCGGCCTGCGCCAGCCGTTGCCAGTCCAGGCTGTCGGACAGGCGCTGGAGGCAGGCATCGGCGCGCTCGCCCGGCATCTTGCCGGCCGCCACGCGCTCACGGTAGTGGGTGCGGATGCGCTCCATGCCGCGTTGCAGTGCCGCGGCATCCCGCTCCAGCAACAACACGTCGAGTCCCGCGTCGAGCACGCTGATCGCGATGCCGGCACCCATGGTGCCGGCGCCGATCACGGCCACGACCTGCACCGGGCGTGCCTGGGTCTTGAGGTGTGCCGGTGTCTTCAAGGCCTCCCGCTCGGAGAAGAACTGGTGGCGCAGACCGAAGGCGTCGGGTGTCAGCCGCAGCTCCTGGAAGTAGCGACGTTCCTCGGCCAGGCCTTCGAGCTTGGGCAGACGGGCTGCGTTCTTGATCGATTCGATGGCAGCGAGCACCGCCGGGCGTCGCTTGCCGGCGCGCAGCGCCGCGTTCTCGGCCGCCTGCACGACCGCCGCGTCTTCGAGCGGCATGGGTTCGTCCAGCAGGTCCCTCTTGGCCGTCAGGCCTTGCGCCATGGCGATCGCGCGCTCGAGCAGGCCGTCCTGCACCACCTCGTCCACCAGGCCGAGCGCCAAGGCCCGCTGCGCGTTGAAACGCTCGCCGCTGCAGATCATGCCCATGGCCCGCGCCAGGCCCACACGCCGCGCCAGACGCTGCGTGCCGCCGGCCGCCGGCAGGATGCCCAGGGTCACCTCAGGCAGGCCCAGCATGCTGCCGGCCACGGCCACGCGGGCGTCGCAGCCCAGCGCCAGCTCGAAGCCGCCGCCGAGCGCAACGCCGTGCACGGCGGCGACGATGGGCTTGCTGCAGGCGGCAATGGCATCGACCACCAGCGCCAGCGACGGCGCCAACGAGGTCGGCGCGCCAAACTCGCGGATGTCGGCCCCCGCCACAAAAGTGGCGCCGCCGCCGATCAGAACGCCCGCCCGCAGCGAGTCGTCCGCTTCCAGTTCCGCCAGAGCCTGCGTCAGTGCGGAACGCACGGCCCAGGACGTCGCATTGACTGGCGGGTTGTCGATCGTCATCACCAGGATCTGGCCGATCCGCTCGGTGCCGACGGGGCTGCTGACTGTTTCGTTCATGTTCATCCTTTGTCTCGGGTGGGTTCGCACACGCGAGCTTCCGTGCAGGTGCGCTTTCGGTCCATTGGAAATGCGGTGCTTGACCACATCGTGGACGGAATGGAGAGGGACGGTTCAGGCCTCGCCGAAGGCCACCAAGGTCCGTCCGACGGTTTGCGCATTCAGCATCTGCCGGATGGCCTCGGGCAGATCGTCCAGCGCGATCAGCCGCGTGTTCTCACGCAGCCGGGCGGGCCGCAGGTCGGTGGCCAGGCGCCGCCAGAGCAGCGACTCCAGGTCGCGATAGGCGTTGAGGTTGACGCCGATCAGCCGCACGCCGCGCAGGATGAAAGGCAGCACGTTGGTGTGCAGCGTGTTGCCGCCCACGTTCCCCACGCTGGCGACGATGCCGCGTGGCTGCATGCTGCGCAACAGGCCGTCGAGCGCGGCACCGCCGATGGAATCGATGGCCGCACTGCCGCGCGCCTTGGCCAGCAGGCCGGGGGATGGCGCCAGGTCGCCGCTCCCGAGCACCTCGGCCGCGCCCTGGCGGCGCAGCCATGCCGAGTGTTCCGTCTTGCTCGACATGGCCACCACGCGATAGCCCGACGCCGCCAGCATCGCGATCGCCATGCTGCCCACGCCGCCGGTGGCGCCGTTGACCCACACATCACCCTGCCCCGGCCGCAGCCCGTTGTCCTGCAGCAGGTGCACGGCCAGCGCGGCGGTGAAGCCTGCGACCCCGAGCGACGCCGACGCCAGCAGGTCCAGTTCCGGCGGCAACGCCACCAACTGGTCCGGGCGCACGCGCACGTACTCGCTGAAGCCACCGTCGTGGTCCACGCCCAATCCCTGCGCGTAGGCCAGCACCGCATCGCCCGGCCGCCAGCGCGGGTCGTCCGAACTCAGCACGTGGCCCGAGACGTCGCTGCCGCCCACGCGGGGGAAATTGCGGATCACGCCGCCATGCTCGGTCGTGGCCAGCGCGTCCTTGTAGTTGAGCCCGGCGTAGCGGGCCCGGATCACGATGCCGCCCGGCGACAGATCATCGAGCGTCAGCGAGTCGATCTTTCCCAGCACTCGCTCGCCACGGTGAATACGAAAGGCGCGAAAGCGCGTCGGCGCAGAGGCCCTCATGCGTTGGTCGCAGCGGGCGGGTCGGCCGCCAGTACGCCCTGCCAGAGGCCCGCCTGTTCGGTACCCAGCCACTCGCCCAGCGCGGCCATCGCGCCTTCCCGACTCGCCGGGCGAGGCGGCCGGGGCTGGGCCGGCACGGTGCGCGAAAAGCGCGGCGCCGGCGCCGGTTGCACCACACCGTCGACTTCGACGAAGGTCCCGCGCGCGCGCAGATGGGGGTGCGCAGGCGCCTCCTCCAGCGTCAGCACGGGCGCGAAGCAGGCGTCCGTGCCCTGCAGCAGCGCGCACCATTCGTCACGCGTTCGTTCCTTGAAGCGCTTGCCGAGCGCCACCTTGGCGCGCACCCAGTCGTTGCGGTCGTCTTGCCGGCCCACCTCCGCCTGATCGAGCCCCAGGCGTTCGAGCAGCTCGCGATAGAACTTGCCCTCGATCGGCGCCACCGACACCCACTTGCCGTCGGCACACTCGTAGACATCGTAGTAAGGCGCCCCGGAATCCAGCACGTTGTGGCCGCGCCTGGCATCGAGCAGGCCGGCCGCCTGCATGCCGAAGGCGGACGTCGCCAGCGAAGCCGTGCCGTCCACGATGGCCGCATCGACGACCTGCCCCTGGCCGGATCGCTTCGCTTCGAGAATGGCCGCCAGCATGCCCAGCGCCAGGTACAGCGCGCCGCCGCCGAAGTCGCCGACCAGGTTGAGCGGCGGGGTCGGTGGCTGGCCCGGTCGCCCGATCAGGTCCAGGACGCCCGTCAGTGCGATGTAGTTGAGGTCGTGGCCGGCCGCCTGTGCCATCGGTCCGGTCTGGCCCCAGCCTGTCATCCGGCCATAGACCAGCCGGGGATTGCGTTGCAGGCAGATGTCGGGCCCCAGGCCCATGCGTTCGGCCACGCCCGGGCGAAAACCCTCGATGAGCCCGTCGGCCTCCTCGATCAGGCGCAGCACCAAGGCTTGGCCCTGCTCGCTCTTCAGGTCGACCCGGAGGGTCTCGCGGTTGCGCAGCAAGGGGTTGTAGCGCAAGGGACGGGGAATGCCCAGCCCGGCATCCTGCGGGCGATCCACCCGCAACACCGTGGCGCCCAGGTCCGCCAGCAGCATGGCGGCCATGGGGCCGGGCCCGATGCCCGCAAGTTCGACGATGCGCAGTCCAGCCAAGGGTCCCATGGTGGATTGGCTGACCTCCGTGCTGCGCACTGCGGTGCCAGCTTGCTTGGGGCGGCCCGGCGCTGCGCTCATCGCTCCGCCACGAAGTAGAGGCCGCGCCCGCTGACCAGCAGGCGCCCGCCCGAATCGAAGACCTGCGCACGCGCGCTGGCGACCGTCGAACCCAGGTTCACCACGCTCGCCACCACGCGGAGGTCGCCCGGTGTCGCAGGTCGGTGGTAGTCCACTTGCAGGTCCAGTGTCGGCACGGCGCGACCGAGGCGGACGGCCACCGCATAGTCGCCGGCGCCGTCCACCAGCGTGGCCAGGATGCCGCCGTGCGTGGTCTGGCGCTCGGGACTGGAGATCAGTTCCTCGCGCCATTTGATGGTCAGGGTGACCGCTTCTGGCGTGATCGACTCGACCGCCATGCCCAACCAGCGGTTGAATGGCGAACGGTCGATGATGTGCTGCAGGCTCTGGATGTCCATGTCGGTGGTCTCTCTCAATCCAGCTTGACGTCGGCCTGCTGCGCGATCCGCCGCCACCGGGGCAGTTCGGCGCGGAGGAACTGGCCGTATTRCTCCGCCGTCATGTAGCGGACGTCGGCGCTCTGGCTGGCAAAGCGGGCCTGGACGTCGGGACTTGCCAGCGCCTCCTTCAGGCTGCCATTCAGTCGGGCGATCACGTGGGCGGGCGTGCCGGCCGGCGCCATGATTCCCGACCACGCCCCGATTTCCAGGCCCTTGGCGACCGACTCATCCAGCGTGGGCACGTCAGGCAAGGCGGGCAGGCGCTTCAGGCTGGTCACGGCCAATGCCCGCACGCGCTTGTCCTTGATCGCAGGCATGACCCCTGGCGCGGTCCCCATGTACAGATCGACCTGCGCCCCCATGAGGTCCGCCATGGCCGGCGCTTCGCCCCGGTAGGGAATGTGGTTGCTCTTGACACCCACCGCATGCTCGAACATCAGCATGGCGAAGTGGGTGATGTTGCCGTTGCCGGCCGAGGCGTAGTTGAACCGGCCGGGTGCGCCTTTCATGGTGGTCACCAGATCGGCGACGCCCTTGGATTGCACCGCGTTCGAGGTCACCAGCACCATGGGCAGATTGGCCACGAGGCCGACAGGACTCAGATCCTTCTGCACGTCATAGCCGAGCTTGCTGTACAGGCCGGGACTCAGCACGATGGACGAGGTGTTGTAGAGCAGCGTGTAGCCGTCGTTGGGGGCTTTCGCCACCGCCTCCGCGCTGATGTTGCCATTGGCTCCCGGCTTGTTGTCGACCACCACGCTGACCCCCAGCGACTCGCTCATCTTCTGGGCGAGCGCACGCGCAATGACGTCCGTGCCGCCACCGGCGGAAAAGCCCAGGATGAGGCGTATCGGGCGGTTGGGATAGTCGGCCTCTGCAGCCAGGGTCGCCCCCGCGAAGCCGCATCCGAGCAGCGCGATCAGGGGCAGCCATGCGCGTCGTGTCATCCAGGAGCGAACCATGACTCAGCCCGCCATGGTCAGGCCGCCGGACACCGACAGCACCTGCCCGGTGATGAAGGCCGCGTCGTCGGACGCCAGGAAGCAGACCGCGCCCACCACGTCGTCGGCCTGGCCCAGGCGGCCGAAAGGAATCGCCTTGGCCAGCGCACCGCGCAGCTTGTCGCCGCTTTCGCCCTCGCCGGCGAAGTCGCGAAACAACGCGGTGTCCGTCGGCCCCGGGCAGACCACGTTCACATTGATCTTCTTGCGCGCCAGTTCGCGCGCCAGGGTCTTGGAGAAGGCGATGATGCCGCCCTTGCAGGCGGAGTAGACCGACTCGCCGGAGGAGCCGACGCGTCCCGCGTCGGACGCGATGTTGATGACCCGTCCGCTGCCGCGCGCCGCCATGCCCTTGACCACGCAGCTGTGCAGATTGAGCGGCCCCTCGAGGTTGATGGCGATGATCTTTCGCCACAGCTCGGGCGAGGTGTCCAGGAAGCGCGCCGCATGGTCCCAGCCCGCGTTGTTGACCAGCACGTCCACCGGACCGAGCTCGGCTTCGATCGCCTCGGTGGCCGCGAGCACGGCCGCGTGATCGCTGATGTCGGCGCCCTGGCTGGTGGCGGTGCCGCCGGCGGCGCGAATGGCCTCGGCCACCTGGGCCGCAGCCGCTGTGTTCAGATCCAGCACGGCCACATGGGCGCCTTCTTCGGCAAAGCGATGGCACAAGGCTGCGCCGATTCCGCCTGCACCACCGGTGACCAGCACCACCTTGTTCTTCAAGCCTCGCATGTCAAATCTCCTGTCTTCTCGATGATTGGGGGTAACGACGGGCTCAGCCCTTGCACTTGATCATTCGCAGCGGCGTGTAGGTCAGCACCTCGGTGCCGTCCTGCTTGACCACGCGGTTGAAGGTCCGCACCAGCCCGCGGCCCGGCCGGCTCTTGGAGAGCCGGGCCTCGACGACCTCGCATTCCACGTGGATGGTGTCGCCCGCGAACGCCGGGTTCTTGATGTTGAGTTCCATGCCCAGGAAGGCATAGCCGGTCTTCTGCATCGTGGCCTGCGCCAGCAACCCCTCGGCGAAGCAGTAGCTGAGCGCACCCGGGGCCAGCCGCCCCTTGATGTCCGATTCGTTCTTCAGGAACTCCATGTCGGTGAAGAGCACCTCGGTCATGTGGATGACGTTGATGAAGGCGCAGATGTCCGCGTCCTGGATGGTGCGGCCGATGGTGCGGAATTTGCGCCCCACGGGCAGGTCTTCGAAATACTGGCCGAGCCCCACGGTCTCGATGTCATTGGCGTTCATGCTGTCTCCTCGGGTTGATGATGGTCAGGCGCGGGCCGGGCGGCCCAGCACGCTGTTGGCGATGATGTTTCGTTGGATCTGGTTGGTGCCTTCGATGATCTGAAGCACCTTGGCGTCGCGGAAGTAGCGGTTGATCGAGTACTCGGACGAGATGCCCGCGGCCCCGAAGAGCTGCACGGCATCGGTCGCGACCTTCATCGCGGTGTCGGAGGCAAAGCACTTGGCGATCGCGGCCGCCGGGGCCACCTCGTCCGCGTGTGCACCGGCATCGACCAGCGAGGCCGCGCGGTAGACCAGCTGGCGCGCGGCTTCGGTCTGGATGTGCATGTCGGCCACCATCCAGCGCACCCCTTGGAAGTCGCTGACCTGCTGGCCGAACGCGGCGCGGCCCTGGATGAAGCCGACCGCGTGATCGAGCGCCCCCTGCGCCAGTCCGACGCCGCGCGCGCCGATCAGCGGGCGGCTGGCGTTGAAGGACGCCATCACCGCCTTGAAGCCGCCCTCGAGCTTGTTGCCCTGCGGGATGAACACATCGTCGAAGAACAGCGGACATGACGGCACGCCGCGTGYGCCCATCTTGTCTTCCTTCTTGCCGACGGCGAAGCCGGCCATGCCTTTCTCGACGATGAACATGCTGATCGGCGCCTTGGGCTCGGCGCCCTCGCGTGCGGCCACCAGCACGAAATCGGCGAGGTCGGAGTTGGTGCACCAGATCTTCGCGCCGTTGAGCCGAAAGCCGCCGTCCACGGGCAGGGCCCGCGTCTTGATGCCGCTGACGTCGGAGCCGCTTTGCGCTTCGGTGGTGGAGAAGGCGCCGCGCAGTTCACCGCTGGCCAGACCGGGCAGCCAGCGCTGCTGCTGTGCCTCGGTGCCGCCTGCCAGCAAGGCGCCGAAAGGCAGCCACTGGACCAGCAGCAGGTAGGCCGTGTTGTAGCAGACGCGCCCCAGTTCCTCGATGGCGATGCAAGCCGACAGCAGGCTGCCGGTGCCGCCATAGCGCTCGGGGAACGGCAGGGTGAAAAGACCCAGCTCCTTGAGCAGGTCGAACATGTCGTGGGGGTACTCGGCCTCGCGGTCGATCTGGTCGGCGCGCGGCGCCACGCGCTCGCGCGCCACGCGCCGGATCAGGTCCTGGATCTGACGCTGGTCTTCATTCAAGCTGTAGGACATAGGAAGTCTCGGGGATCAGCAGTCGACTGCCGTGGTTTCAATGACACCCGCACGCGCCAGGGCGTCGATGCCCGCCGCGTCCAGGCCCAGCACGTCGGACAAGACATCGTTCGTGTGCTGTCCGCGCAGCGGCGGGGCGAGGCGGTACTCGACCGGGGTCTGCGACAGCCGGATCGGATTCTTCACGGTGCCGACCGTGCCGCCGGCCGCATGGGGCAAGTCCTGACGCAACGCGCGGTGACGCACCTGCGGGTGTTCGAACACCTGCTGGTAGTTGTTGATCGGACCGATCGGCACGCCGATGCCTTCGAGCGCCGTCAGCCAGTGGGCCGTGCCGTGCTGGGCGAAGGTGGCACTCAGCAGTTGCTCCAGTGCCTTGCGATGGACGTTGCGCCCCGACATCTGCCGGAAGCGATCGTCGTTGCACAGGTCCTCGCACCCGAGCACCGTGCACAGCTTGCGGAACTGCCCGTCGTTGCCGCACGCGATGATGATGTGGCCGTCCGAGGTGGGGAAGGTCTGGTACGGCGTGAGGTTGGGATGCTGATTGCCCCAGCGCCGCGGAATGTCTCCGGTGGCGAAGTAGCTGGCGATCTGGTTGGCGCCGAACTGCACGACGGTGTCGAGCAGCGCGACGTCGATGTGCTGCCCTTGCCCGCTGGCATGGCGGTTCTCGAGCGCCGCCAGGATGCCGATGGTGGCGTTCAGCCCCGCCAGCACGTCGGCGATGGCGATGGCGGTCTTCACCGGGCCGCCGCCGGCCTCGTCGTCCGAGAGTCCGTTGATGCTCATCAATCCGCCTTCGCCCTGAAACACGAAGTCGTAGCCGGGGCGATCGGCATAGGGGCCATCCTGGCCGTAGCCGGTGACCGAGCAATAGATCAGGCGCGGGTTCTCGGCGCGCAGGTCCTCGTACGACAGGCCATAGCGGGCGAGGTCGCCCACCTTGAAGTTCTCCACCAGCACATCGCAACGGCTGGCCAGTGCCTTGATCAAGGCCTGCCCCTCGGGCCGCGCGAGGTCCACCGCGACAGAGCGCTTGTTGCGATTGGCCGAAGTGAAGTAGGCCGAATCGGTGGTGTCGCGTCCGTCGCGATCGCCCACCCACGGCGGTCCCCAGTGCCGCGTGTCGTCACCGGAGATGGGGCGCTCGACCTTGATCACATCGGCCCCCAGGTCCGCCAGCATCTGGGTGCACCAAGGCCCCGCCAGCACTCTCGTCAGATCCAGCACCCGCAGGCGCGACAAGGCTCCAGACACGTCGTCGTCTCCATTCAATCTGTGATTTCGAAGTCCGGAATGGACTCGTCGATCCGTTCATGTATTAGAACAGCGTTCACATAGTTTATCAACCGGAAGATTTATGACATGATCCGGACAGTGGGAAATCCCACCCACTCACCGATCATTTCTGGAGCTTTTTTCATGACCGAGTACACCGACATCCGATACGAGGCGCGCAATGGCGTGGCCCACCTCACCATCAATCGCCCGGACAAATACAACGCCTTCCGCGGCAAGACCTGCGACGAGCTGATCGACGCGCTCAACCGTGCGGGCTGGGACAAATCCATCGGCGTCATCGTGCTCACCGGCGAGGGGCCGAAGGCCTTCTGCACCGGCGGCGATCAGTCGGCACACGACGGCGGCTACGACGGCCGCGGCGTCATCGGGCTGCCGGTGGAAGAACTGCAAGCGTTGATCCGGGATGTGCCCAAGCCGGTCATCGCGCGCGTCAACGGCTTCGCGATCGGCGGCGGCAACGTGCTGGTGACCTGCTGCGATCTCGCCATCGCCTCGGACACCGCCGTCTTCGGCCAGGTCGGCCCCAAGGTCGGATCGGTCGACCCGGGCTTCGGCACCGCATTCCTGTCGCGCGTGGTCGGCGAAAAACGCGCCCGCGAAATCTGGTTCCTGTGCCGCCGCTACAGCGCGCAGCAGGCGCTCGACATGGGCCTGATCAATGCGGTGGTCCCGGCCGACCAGCTCGATGCCGAGGTCGAGCGCTGGTGCGCGGAAATCCTGGCCCTCAGCCCGACGGCCATTGCCATTGCCAAGCGCTCCTTCAACGCCGATTCGGACAACATCCGCGGCATCGGCGGCATGGGCATGCAGGCCCTCAGCCTGTTCTACGGCACGGAGGAATCGCACGAGGGCGTGAACGCTTTCCTGGAGAAGCGCCGGCCCAATTTCCGCTCGCCCGGCGGTCGATAATCGGTGATGACCCGAACCCCTTCAACCTCCGAGACGAAAGACGAACCCAGCAGCGAGCCCAGCGGTCCCCGCTCCCTGACCCGCGTGCTGGGTCTGTTCGAACTGCTGTCTCAGCGGCCCGGCGGCATGACGCTGGCAGAGCTCAATCTCGCGCTGGAGTCGCCCAAGAGCAGCCTGCTCAACCTGCTGCGCCCCCTGGTCGGTGAAGGGTTTCTGGTCCACGCGGGCAACAGCTACCGGCTGGGGCCCGCCATCTTTCGCCTGGCCGCCGGTGTGATGGCGGCCTGGGACTTCCCGCCGCTGATTCGCCCCTTCATGGAAGAGCTGGCACAGCGCACGCACGAGACCGTGATGCTCGGCGTGCTGGTGCCGGAGGCCGAAGTGATCACCTATGTCGAGATCATTCCGAGTCCGCACCCGATCCGCTATCAGATCCCCGTGGGCACCTCGCGCCCGCTGTACGCCAGTTCGGCCGGCCGACTACTGCTCGCGCATTCCGACGCCGCCTGGCTGCGGACCTACCTGGCCTCGGTGAACCTCAAGGTGCCGATGGAGCAGGCCATGACACGGGCCGGCCTGCGCCAGGAACTGGAGCAGATCCGCGCCGAGGGGCTGTCCTGTTCGTTCGATCGCTACACACGCGGCCTGGCGTCGGTGGCGGCGCCGGTGCTGGATGCCTCGGGCCTGTGC
>NZ_JBFUCI010000168.1:0-12410 GCF_056405335.1 Variovorax sp. P1_H12_2 | reverse complement strand
CTTCATGACCGAGCTGCTGAAGGTAATAGGCCGAAGTCACGCCGAGCAAGCCGGCGCCAAGTACAACCACGCGCATGTCCGAATCCTTTTGGGATGGCATGAACGGCGGGCGTTAGCGCTTACTGTGAAAGCGGCAAGACCCGGGGTTCAGACTGCCGCTCCCCCTGTCTCTGTTACCTGAGAGTTTCACCCGCTGCGTCCGGCAGCGGGTTTGCTCCTTCGGTGCACCACTTGGCGTGGTGACTCTCCAGTCGGCGATTGATCAAAAAATAGGCAGTGGCCGAATCGCATGGCGATTCACCTGAGCGTTCATGGGAGATTGCGCCATCGGTGGGACGGGTGCGTCCGCTTTTCTGCTCGCCGGATTTTATCGAGGAAACCGGTTTCGTGCTTTCAGGCCGGCGCCGGGCCGCCAGCGCGGCGTAGTCCGCGCTTCGCCCGGACGGGCGGCCTGCTGCTTCCCCCTCGGGGGGCAGCGAGTACACGAATTGACGAGCGTGGGGGTCAGCAGGTCAGCCCCGGCGCAGGCGCGTGAACAGCTCGAACTCCCAGTTGCGCATGCCCAGCAGCAGCGTGTAACCCTCGCGCTCCTTGGGCGACAGCTTCTGATCGGTCTGGTGCTGCTGGGCGAAGTCCTGCGCGACCCGTTGCAGCCGGTCGAGGAAGGCCGGCGCCAGCGACTTGCTGATCGAGCCGTGCACCAGCAGCAGGCCTTCGGCGGGGCCGTCGAAACCGCCGCGGTAATAGTCGAGCACCACGTTTTCGCGGAAGAAATCCATCACCGGCCCGTGCGGACGCCAGCGGAAGGTCTTGGCGAGCTTGAGCCGGTAGCGGTTCAGCGGCCGCAGTTCGATGATGCCGATCCGGTCGAGCTGGACCAGGTAGCCGATGCACTCGGCCTCGCTGATCCGGTAGGCGGCGACGATCTGCTCCAGCGTCCACTGGCTCAGCACGCAGATTGCCAGCAGCAGGAGCTTCTTGTCCTTGACCACCGCCTTCTCCTGCTCGAGGGTGAGTTCCTTGAGCAGGGGCTGAGCGTCCGCCACCCGGCGGGCCAGCTCGGCGAAGTCGATCTTGAGCGCCCGGCAGATCGCGTCGACCCGCGTCAGCGGCATGTCGCCCTTGGCCAGCATCCGCTTGACGCTGGATTCCGCCATGTCCAGAGATCTGGCCAGGTCGGCATAGGTCATGCGGGCGGTCTTGAGTTCGCTCTTGAGTGCGTTGACCAGGTCGACGGTGGTGCTCATGTCTGGGGGAGTATTGCGGCGCGATACCCAAAGTGGTGAAAAAGTGCTCCGTATCGATTCTCGATGCCCGGCGCGGGGTCGACAACCTAGATTCCGCCTCGTCGAGCCACCCATCGGAGTCTGCCATGTCCCTGCCGTCGTCCCTCTCCCATCGCGAGCGTGCCCTGCTGGCGCTCGCCGCGCTGCTATCGGTCGCCGCGGTTTTCGGTCCCGCGGTGCCGACCCCGGCGCTGGGCGGCGCGCCCTTCGCCGACGGCCGGTCCTGGGGTGCGCTGCCGAACGCGATGGACGTCTTGAGCAACCTGCCTTTCGCGGTGGTGGGCATCTGGGGCCTGCGCTGGCTGCACTGGCTCGGCCGCACCCACGACGAGCTGCTGGAGGCCGCGCCGCTGCCGCAGGCCCTGGCGCCGCTGCCCTTCGATGCACTGGATTGCGCCTGGATGTTCTTCGCCGGCCTGATCCTCACCGCACTCGGCTCGGCCTTCTATCACCTGCAGCCCGATCCCATGCGGCTGGCGGCGGATCGCGCCGGCATGGCGGTGGCTTTCGCGGGGCTGGTCGGTGTCGCGGTCTGCGAGCGGGTCAGCGCACGCGCCGGCTGGCCAGCCGCCTGGGTCACGCTCGTCGGCGGGCTGCTGGCAGTGGCAGTCTGCCATCGCAGCGGCAACGCGCTGCCTTGGGCGCTGGTGCAGTTCGGCGGCCTGGCGCTGGTTCTCGCGCTGGCGCTGGCACGGCCGGTGCCGGGCGCCATCGGCCTCAAGCTCGGCGGGGTGGTCTTCTTCTATGCGCTCGCCAAGCTGTTCGAGCTGGCGGACCCTGCGATCCTCGATGCGACGAATCAATTGGTGTCGGGCCACAGCCTCAAGCACCTGACGGCCGCCCTGGCGGCGCTTCCCGTGCTGCATGCGCTGCAGGCGATGGGGCGGCAGACCCTGCGGCACAATTCGCGGGCCGCCGCCCTGACGGCCTGAGCAAACAGACCGCTGCGCCCATTCGAATGACCCATCCTTCCGAAGTCTCGTCCGCCAGCCTGCCCGAGGGGCCCGCCCACGCCAACCAGTTCGCCTTGTTGCGGCAGCGGCGCTTCGCGCCCTTCTTCTGGACCCAGTTCGCGGGCGCCGCCAACGACAACCTGTTCAAGTTCGCCTTCACGGTGATGGTGACCTACCAGCTGCAGCTGGCCTGGATGTCGCCCGCCATGGCGGGGCTGGCGATCGGCGCCCTGTTCATCCTGCCCTTTCTGCTGTTCTCCGCCACCGCGGGGCAACTCACGGACAAGTACGACAAGACGAAGATGATCCGCTTCGTCAAGAACCTCGAGATCGCGATCATGGGCATCGCCGCCTGGGGCTTCCTGCGGGCGGACGCCGTCGTGCTGCTCGGCTGCGTGTTCCTGATGGGGCTGCACTCGACCCTGTTCGGCCCGGTCAAGTTCGCCTATCTGCCGCAGGTGCTCGCGCCGCGCGAGCTCACCGGGGGCAACGGCATGGTCGAGATGGGCACCTTCGTCGCGATCCTGCTCGGGCAGGTCGCGGGCGGCCTGCTGGTCGCCCTGCCGCAGGTCGGGCATGCCACTGTGGCCGTGGCCTGCCTGCTGCTGGCGCTGGTCGGACGGGCGGTGGCGCAGGCGATCCCGCTGGCGCCGGCCACCGACCCCGGCCTGTCGATCAACTGGAATCCGGTCAGCGAAACCTGGCGCAACCTGAAGCTGGCGCACGGCAACGTGGTCGTCTTCCGCTCGCTGCTGGGCATCTCGTGGATGTGGTTCTTCGGCGCGGTCTTCCTGGCCCAGTTTCCGAGCTTCGCCAAGGAGGTGCTGCACGGCGACGAGCAGGTGGCCTCGCTGCTGCTGGTGGTGTTCTCGGTCGGCATCGGCATCGGCTCGCTGTTGTGCGAGACGCTGAGCCGGCGCCAGGTGGAGATCGGCCTGGTGCCGCTGGGCGCCATCGGCATGAGCGTGTTCGCGATCGATCTCTATTTCGCGTCGCGGGCGCTGCCGGCCGTGGGACAGATGGGGCTGGGCGCGTTCTCGGCCCAGCCGGCCCACTGGCGCGTGATGGCCGACCTGGGGCTGCTGTCGCTGTTCGCGGGGCTCTACAGCGTGCCGATGTATGCGCTGATCCAGATGCGCAGCCAGCCCACGCACCGGGCTCGTATCATCGCGGCCAACAACATCCTGAATGCGCTTTTCATGATCGCCAGTTCGGTCATCGCCGGTGCGCTGCTGAAGGGTGGCTTCACGATTCCCCAGATCTTCCTGTTCACCGGCATCGCCAACGCGGTCGTTGCTTTCTACATCTTCATGCTGGTTCCCGAATACCTGCTGCGCTTCGTGGCCTGGGTGCTGTCGCACCTGGTCTACCGCTTCGACATCCGGGGCCAGGAGCACATCCCGGCCGACGGGCCCGCGGTGCTGGTCTGCAACCACGTGAGCTTCATCGACGCGGTGCTGCTGATGGCCGCGAGCCCGCGCCCGATCCGCTTCATCATGGACCACCGCATCTTCGCCGTGCCGGTGCTCGGCTGGCTGTTCCGGATGGCCAAGGCGATCCCGATCGCGCCCCAGAAGGAAGACCCGGCGGCCTACGAGAAGGCCTTCGCGGAGGCCGTGCAGGTGCTGCGCGAGGGTGACCTGCTCGCCATCTTTCCCGAAGGCGCGATCACGCGCGACGGCAGCCTGCAACCGTTCAAGGGCGGCGTGATGAAGATCCTGGATGCCGCCCGCGCCGAAGGCCTCGACCCGCCGGTGATCCCGATGGCGCTGACCAATCTGTGGGGCTCGTACTTCAGCCGGATCGAGACGCGCGCCGGCCAGAACGTCGCGATGGTGCGGCCGTTCCGGCGCGGCTACTTCAGCCGCGTGGGGCTCCATGTCGGCAGTGCGGTGCCCCAGGTGGAGGTGCAGCCCGAAAGCCTGCGGCGGCGCGTGAGCGTGCTGCTCGGCAGCTGACGCCCGTCTGATGCCCGGCCTCCGTCAAATTCTCCACGCGATCACCTGGTTCGGTGACAGCGGATTTTTGCTGCCCGCCGCGATCTGGATCGCGGTGTGGCTCGGCATTCGCGGCGCCACCCGGCCCCTGGCGGTGCTCTGGGTGCTGCTGTTCGGCCTCGGCGGCGCCCTGATTGCGGTGTCGAAGATCGCCTTCCTCGGCTGGGGCATCGGCAGCGTCACACTCGATTTCACCGGCTTCAGCGGCCACACCGCGATCGCGGCCAGCGTCTGGCCGGTGGCCTGCTGGTTGGTGGTCTCGCGCTGGGAGCATCGGGTCCGGGTGGGCGCAGCACTGCTCGGATGGCTGTTCGCCGCCTTCATCGGCGCCACCCGGCTGGCGCTCGATGCGCATTCGCTCTCGGAAGTGGTGTTCGGCTATGCGCTGGGCGCGGCGGTCAGCGGGACCTTTCTCTGGTGGCAGCACCGCCTGCCGCATCCACGCCTGAGCTGGACGCTGGTGCTGCTGAGCCTCGCCACGCCGGTGCTGTTCCTGCGGCCCGGCACGCCGGCGCCGACCCAGGGCGCGCTCGAAGTCATTGCCGTGCGACTGTCGGGCATCGAGCGGCCTTTCACGCGCGCCGACCTGCTGGCGGGTCGCCGGATGCCGCTGGGTATCAGGTAGCGATACCGGCGGCGCAGAGTATCGCGACCGCTGCATCAAAGCGCTCCAGGGAACCAAGGGGCGGACCATCATCCGCCCACTTTCATTTCCTGGCGGAGCGAACTTCATGAAGCAGTATCTGTTCACGTTTTCTGGCTGCGGCCTGTGCGGCCCGCTCTGCGAGGGCGGGAAGCCGTGCTGAGCCGGACGTCCACCAACTTCGGCCCGTACGAGCGTGAATACCGGGTGCGCGTCTCGCGCTCTCGGCACCTCGTGGGGCTGGCGTTGCAGATGAGCCTGATGGCTGCGGCAGTGATCCTGGCCGGGGTGTTCGTGTTTCCCGTGAACCGGGGGGGCTCGCAAGCCATCGTCCAGAATCAGTCGATCCAGAACGACAAATCGTCTCAAGAGAAGGAATGCGATGAGCAAAGCCCTGCGCCTGTCCGAAAAGTGGTTTCGCCGCGGCCTTTGGCTGGTGGCGATTGTGTTCGCCAGCTTCCTGGTCGGGCTCGGCAACACGATCGTCGGTGACCTGCCCCAGGTCGAACACCGGATCGAGCTCGACGATTTCATCGACCGTGCGGCGGCCGATCCGCTGCGCAACACCGTGCGCGACGCCGAGCGCAGCGAGCAGCAGGCGGCGCGCGACCGCGAGCAGGCCGAGCTCAAGCTGGTCGCGGCCCAGCAGGCCAGCCGGGCGGCGCGCGAGACCTTCGGCAACTGGCTCGCCACCCGCCGCGCCACCGCGCAGCCCGATCAGGACAGCGAGCTGATCGTCCGCACCAAGGCGCTCGACGCGCTGAAGGCCAAGGAGGACGAGGCCGAGCGCAACGTGGTCGCGCAGCGCCAGATCGCGCTCGATGCCCGGCAGTCGCGCCAGCGGGCGCAGCAGCAACTGGTGGTGCTCGAGGAGGCGGCGCGGAAGCGGCTCGATGCCGAGAACCGAAAGGTCGAGCTTCGGGTGTTCCTGTACCGGCTGGCGCTCACGCTGCCGCTGCTGGTGATCGCCGGCTGGCTGTTCGCGAAGAAGCGCAAGAGCACCTGGTGGCCCTTCGTCTGGGGCTTCATCTACTTCGCGCTGTTCGCCTTCTTCGTCGAACTGGTGCCCTACCTGCCGAGCTACGGCGGCTACGTTCGCTATGCAGTGGGTATCGTGGTCACGGTGCTGATCGGACGCTACGCCATCCTGGCGCTCAACCGCTACCTGGCGCGCCAGAAGCTGGCCGAGGCGCAGCCCGAGACGGTGCGCCGCCACGAGCTGAGCTACGACACGGCGCTGGCGCGGCTGGCCAAGAGCGTGTGCCCGGGCTGCGAACGCCCGGTGGACCTCAAGAACGACGAGATCGACTTCTGCCCGCACTGCGGCATCGGGCTGTTCGACCACTGCCGCGCCTGCGATGCGCGCAAGAACGCCTTCGCCAAGTTCTGCCACGCCTGCGGCACGGCGGCGGATGCGGGTGCTGCGCCGCCGGCGCCGCCGCCTCCCGGGCCGCTTCAGGTCCAGCCGGCGTCCACCACGTAGTCCTGCGCGGTGCACATCTTCGAATCGTCGGCGGCCAGGAACAGCGCCATGCTGGCGATGTCCTCGGCCATCACGCGGCCGGGCAGGCACTGGGCGGCGTCGATCTCGGCGGCCGATTCGGGCTTGACCCAGAGCCGCAGCTGGCGCTCGGTCATGACCCAGCCCGGGACGATCGAGTTGACCCGGACGTTGGCCTTGCCCAGATCGCGCGCCAGCGAGCGCGTGAGCCCGCGCGTGGCCGCCTTGCAGGCCTGATAGACCGGATAGCCGGCGCCCTTGATCATCCAGCTCATCGAGCCGAAGTTGATGATCGAGCCGCCGCCCAGTGCGCGCATGTCGTCCGCCACTGCCTGGGCGGCGAAGAACTGGTGCTTGAAGTTGACCGCGACGAGACGGTCGAAATCATCGCTCGTGACCTCGGCCATCTGGTGGCGGCGGTCGTTGGCGGCGTTGTTGAGCAACACCCGGATCGGGCCGAAGCGCGAGCGCACCGCGGCGATGGTCGCACCGAGCGCGGCCACGTCGGTGACGTCGCATTCCTGGAACAGCGGTTCGTTGTTGCCGCCCAGTTGCTGCGCCAGCGCGCGCCCGGCCGTCACGTCGAGATCGCAGAAGCCGACCCGCGCGCCCTGCGCATGGAAGGCGCGCACCAGGGCTTCGCCGATGCCGGTGGCGCCGCCCGAGATGAAGACGGTGCGGCCGGCCAGGGAGGGGTAGATGGCGGAGGGAGCGGGGGAGGTGGATGCGGACATGCGTGGATTCTGAGCTTCCGCCGAGCCGCTCGCCACCCAGGTGAACGAGAATGCCCGCGTTGGCACGCGGCTTCGCGGACCCTGCGCTCAGCCTAGATCCCGCGTGCCCGATCCGCCTTGAAGCGGGCGCGGAATTCGGCGAACTGCCCGGCATCGAGCGCCTCGCGGATCTCGCGCATGAGGTTCAGGTAGTAGTGCAGGTTGTGGATCGTGGTGAGCATCGGGCCCAGCATCTCGCCGCAGCGATCGAGGTGGTGCAGGTAGGCGCGGCTGAAGCCATCGCGCCCGCCCTCGTTCCACGGCACGCCGGAGGCGCCCGCACAGGCGTGGCAGCTGCAGCTCGCATCGATCGGCTGCGGATCGCTCTTGTGGCGGGCGTTGCGCATCTTGAGATCGCCGTAGCGCGAGAACAGCGTGCCGTTGCGCGCATTGCGGGTCGGCATCACGCAATCGAACATGTCGACGCCCTGCGCCACGCCCTCGACCAGGTCCTCGGGCGTGCCGACACCCATCAGGTAGCGCGGCTTGTGGGCCGGCAGCAGGTGCGGCGTGTGGGCCATGATGCGCAGCATCTCGTCCTTGGGTTCGCCGACGCTGACGCCGCCGATCGCATAGCCCGGGAAATCCATCTCGACCAGCTGGGCCAGTGATTCTTCGCGCAGGTTCTCGAACATGCCCCCCTGCACGATGCCGAACAGTGCGTTCGGGTTCTCGAGCCGGGCGAACTCCGACTGGCAGCGGCGTGCCCAGCGCAGGCTGAGCGCCATCGACTGGCGGGCTTCGGCCTCGGTCGTCACGTGGCCGTCGACGTCGTAGGGCGTGCATTCGTCGAACTGCATGACGATGTCGCTGTTGAGGATGGTCTGGATCTGCATCGAGACCTCGGGCGTGAGGAACAGCTTGTCGCCGTTGACCGGCGACGCGAACCTGACGCCTTCCTCGCTGATCTTGCGCATCGCGCCGAGCGACCAGACCTGGAAGCCGCCCGAGTCGGTGAGGATCGGCTTGTCCCACTTCTCGAACTGGTGCAGGCCGCCGAAGGCCGACATGACGTCGAGGCCGGGCCGCATCCACAGGTGGAAGGTGTTGCCGAGGATGATCTGCGCGCCCATCTCGTGCAGGCTGCGCGGCATCACGCCCTTGACCGTGCCGTAGGTGCCCACGGGCATGAAGATCGGGGTCTGCACCACGCCATGGTTCAGGGTCAGGGTGCCGCGGCGCGCATGGCTCTGCGGATCGGTGGCGAGGAGTTCGAATTGCAGGCGAGGCAGTGTAGTGGTCATCTTTGGAGGCTTGCAGAGGCGGGCCCGTCGGGCATCAGCATGAGTACGGTGCGGTTGAAGTCTTCGACCACCAGCATCCGGCCCTGGCGGTCGACGGTCAATCCGGTCGGGCGGCCCAGCGGCCGCACGCCGGGCGCGGCGGTCCAGCCGGCAAGCCAGTCGATCGGGCGTCCCGACGGCATTCCCTTGGCGTCGAGCTTGTAGCCGACCACGCGGTGCCCCGCGGGCCGGTGGCCGCGCCAGGCGACGAGCAGCTGGCCGGCGAAACGGCTGCCGGCAGGCCCGACCTGCATCTGCAGTGGCGCGACGTGCGCGGGCCAGAGCATCCAGGGCGCCTCGGTACGGCTGCAATCGAAGCGGGCCTCGTAGCCGCGGGCCGGCTGGCGGCGGCCCACGCAGTAGGGCCATCCGTAGTCGCGGCCGGCCTGGAGGCGGTTGAGCTCTTCGGGCGGCTGGTCGGCCGGGTCGTAGTCGATCGAGTTCTCGCCCTGCAGCACGGTGCCCTTGGCCGGCCCGTCGGCCAGCACCGTCAGCGCGGCCGAGTTGCGCAGGCCGGTGGCGAAGGGCTTGAAGCCCTGCAGCTTGAAGCCGTCGCCGCCGAAGGTGGCCTCGTAGACCGCGGCGCGCGGCATCGGACCGGTGCCGTCGGGGCAGGGCAGCGGGTACGCCTTCGCGCCATCGCGGCAGTCGTCCGAGTCCGAGCCCATGTTGACGTACATCCGGCCGCCCGGGCCGAAGGCGAGTTCCTTCAGTGGGTGCCTGCCGTCCTTGGGCAGGTTGTCGATCAGCATCTCGCGCAGCAGCGCGCCGCCGGGCGCCGGGATCGGCGTGCGCCAGATGCTGCCGGCTTCGCCGACGTAGATCTTTCCGTCCGGGCCGAGGGCCAGGCCGAGCGGGCGGTCGAGTTGCTCGGCGATCACCGTGAAGCGCGCGCGGCGCGGCGCCGGGCCGTCCGCGGGCAGCGTCATCTCGAGCAGGCGGCCCTTGCGTGGCTCCCACGAGCCCATGTCCACGACCCAGTAGCGTCCGGGCGCGACCTCGAGCACGCGTCGCGGCGCGCGCAGGCCTTCGTTCTCGTCGGCGAGCAGCGCGACGCAGGTGCCGGCCGGACTGCGGATGTCGAGTCGCGCATAGTCCCCGCATCGGCCTTGCGGCGTGTAGCCGCGGGCCGCCGCGGCGAGCGGCATCAGCAGCAGCATGGCCAGCGCAAGCCAGGGCCTGCGCGTCATGGCTGCACCCGGGCGAGCAGCATGGCGTCGCCATAGCTGAAGAAGCGGTAGCCTGCGCGGATCGCGTGGGCGTAGAGCGCCATCACGGGTTCGTAGCCCGCGAAGGCGCTGACCAGCATCATCAGCGTGCTCTTGGGCAGGTGGAAGTTGGTGACCAGCAGGTCGACGTGCGCGAACTGGAAGCCCGGCGTGATGAAGATGCGCGTGTCCCCGGCGGCCTCGCCGCTCTTGGCCCAGCTTTCGAGCGTGCGCACGGTGGTCGTGCCGACCGCGACGACGCGGCCGCCGCGCGCCTTGCAGTCGGCGATCGCGCGCTGCGTCGCCTCGGGCACCTCGTAGCGCTCGGCATGCATGGTGTGCTCGGCGATGTTCTCGGTCTTCACGGGCTGGAAGGTGCCGGCGCCGACATGCAGCGTGACATTGGCGCGCTGTACGCCGCGCGCCTCCAGCGCCGCCAGCAGCGACGCGTCGAAATGCAGCGCGGCGGTCGGTGCCGCCACCGCGCCGGGCACGCGCGCGAACACGGTCTGGTAGCGGCTCTCGTCGTCGGTCGAATCGGCGTGCGTGATGTAGGGCGGCAGCGGCACATGGCCGCAGCGCGCCATCAGCGCGTAGGGGTCTTCGCCCGCGGGGCTGTCGAAGCGCAAGCGGAACAGGGCGCCATTCTCCTCGGGCCAGCGGCCCAGCAGCGTGGCCGTGAATCCGCCCGTCATCGCCAGCGTGGTGCCGACCGGCGGCTTCTTGCTGACCTTCATGTGGGCCACCACCTCGGGGCCCTGCAGCACGCGCTCCACCAGCAGCTCGAGCTTGCCGCCGGTGGGCTTTTCGCCGAAGAGCCGTGCCTTGACCACGCGGGTGTCGTTGAAGACCAGCAGGTCGCCGGGCCGCAGCAGCGAGGGCAGCTGGTTGAAGATGCGGTCGACCGGTTCGGCGCCGGTGCCGTCGAGCAGGCGCGAGGCGCTGCGCTCGGCGGCGGGATGCTGGGCCACCAGGTCGGGCGGCAGCTCGAAATCGAAATCGGAAAGCGTGAAGGCGCGCATGGTGCTTGAGGGCCGGACGGGCCCGTGCCAAGGAGGCATGGGAAAGAGGGAGGCGAAGAGCCGGGCAGAATTGTCCCATGCCTGCCGCTTCCAAGTCCCCGACCCCTGAAAAGCCCGCCGCCGCCGCGCCCGCACCCGGGACCGGGCTCAGCGTGGTGCAGCGGGCGCTGCGCAAGCTGGGCCTCCTGCGCGACATCGACTTCGCGCTCTACCTGCCGATGCGCTACGAGGACGAGACCCGCGTCGTGCGGCTGGCCGACGTGCGCGACGGCGAGATGGCGCAGATCGAGGCCGTGGTCACCGAGAGCGAAGTGGCTTTCCGGCCGCGGCGCCAGCTGATCGTGACCGTCGACGACGGCAGCGATACCTGCCAGCTGCGCTTCTTCAACTTCTACCCCTCGCAGCAGAAGCAGCTCGCGGTCGGCGCCCGGGTGCGGGTGCGCGGCGAGGTGCGGGGCGGCTTCATCGGGCGGCAGATGATGCATCCGGCTGTGAAGGCCGCGGGCACCCCTTTGCCGGAGGCGCTGACGCCGGTGTATTCGACGATCGCCGGGCTGGCCCAGCCGGTGCTGCGGCGCGAGGTGCGTTCGGGCCTGGCACGCGCCGTGCTCGACGAGACCCTGCCCGCGGGGGCCGCCCCGCACGGGACCTGGGACCTGCGCCGGGCGCTGAGCTTCCTGCACTATCCCGCGCCCGATGTCGCGCTGGCCACCCTCGAGGACCACAGCCATCCGGCCTGGCAGCGCCTGAAGGCCGATGAGCTGCTGGCCCAGCAGCTCTCGCAGCTGCAGGCGCGGCGCACCCGGGCGGCGCAGCGCGCGCCGGCGCTCGATGCGGCCGTCTCGGGCGAGTCCTTGCACCGGGAACTGCTGGCCGCGCTGCCCTTCGGCTTGACCGGGGCGCAGCAGCGCGTGGGCGTCGAGATCAGCCGCGACCTGGCGCGCCACGTCCCGATGCACCGTCTGCTGCAGGGCGACGTCGGTTCCGGCAAGACGGTGGTGGCGGCGCTGGCCGCCGCACGCTGCATCGATGCCGGCCACCAGTGCGCGCTGATGGCGCCGACCGAGATCCTGGCGGCGCAGCACTTCGGCAAGCTGGTCGGCTGGCTCGATCCGCTGCTGGCCGAGCGCGGCCTGCGCGTGGCCTGGCTCACCGGCAGCCAGAAGAAGAAGGAGCGCGACGCGATGTCGGCGGCGGTCGAGAGCGGCGAGGCGGCGCTGGTGATCGGCACCCATGCGGTGATCTCGGAGAAGGTGCGCTTCAAGAAGCTGGCGCTGGCGATCATCGACGAGCAGCATCGCTTCGGCGTGGCGCAACGCCTTGCGTTGCGCGGCAAGGCGGAGGGCGACCTCGAACCCCACCTGCTGATGATGAGTGCCACGCCGATCCCGCGCACCCTGGCGATGAGCTACTACGCCGACCTCGACGTCTCGACGCTCGACGAGCTGCCGCCCGGCCGCACGCCGATCGTGACCAAGCTGGTGGCCGAGCACCGCCGCGACGAGGTCATCGACCGGATCCAGGCCCAGCTGCGGCAGGGCCGGCAGGTCTACTGGGTCTGCCCGCTGATCGAGGAGAGCGAGGCGGTCGACTTGCGCAACGCCACCGAGACCCGCGACGAACTGGCCGACGCGCTGGGCGACCAGGTCGGCGTCGGCCTGCTGCATTCGCGCATGCCGACCGCCGACAAGCAGGCGGTGATGGAGAGCTTCACGGCCAACAAGCTGCAGGTGCTGGTCAGCAC
>NZ_JBFUCI010000167.1:0-12533 GCF_056405335.1 Variovorax sp. P1_H12_2 | reverse complement strand
GGGTTGAGCATGCCGATGACCACCGTGCCCGGCTTCATCAGCGCGCTCTCGCGCTCGTCCGGCGTGCGCACCTTGAGCACGATCTCGGCGCCGAASGCCCCCGCCGCATCCGTGATCTCCGCCCCCGCGGCCTGGTACGCCGCATCGGTCACGCTCGCAGCCACGCCCGCGCCCGCCTGCACACGCACCACRTGGCCCTGCGCCACGAGCTTCTTCGCGGTCTCCGGGGTCACGGCAACTCGGGTTTCGCCTGGCACAGTCTCGGCCGGCACGCCTATCAGCATGGACTTCTCCTCAGGGCAGCATTGGAATTCGCGCCGAGCTTACCCGAAGACGCCGCCAGGACCTTGTCCCGCGCGCGCCCCTCTGTACACTGTCGCGGGGCGACCGGTACGCAGAAGCCGGCGTCTCAGGACAACGAAAAACAGGGGGATGGAATGCGAATCGCGGCGCTCGATGACGAGGCGTATCAGCTCGAACTGATTCGCCACACCGTGGAGGTCATTGGCCACGAATGCCATGGCTACAGCGACGGCAAGTCGCTGCTGCGCGACCTTCATCGCGAAACCTACGACCTGCTGATCCTCGACTGGGGCCTGCCCGACATCGAGGGACCGAAGGTGGTCCGGTGGATCCGCGAGGACCTGAACAGCTCGCTGCCCATTCTCTTCGTCACCAACCGGCGAGAGGAAAAAGACCTGGTCGAAGGACTGGCGGCCGGCGCCGACGACTTCATGACCAAGCCGATCCGGGTGCCCGAGCTGCAGGCCCGCGTGCGCGCGCTGCTGCGCCGCGCCTATCCGGCACGGCACGAAAGCCAGCTCGCCTTCCGCGGCTACCGCTTCCATCCCGCGACGCGCACCCTGCGGATCGACGGCCGGCTGGTGGAACTCAGCCGGCGCGAGTACGAGCTCGCGCTGTTCCTGTTCCAGAACCTCGGCCGCCTGCTGTCGCGCGAACATCTGCGCGAGGCGGTCTGGGGCATCGGCGCCGAGACGCCCTCGCGCTCGCTCGACACCCACATCTCCCGTCTCAGGCTGAAGCTCGAGCTGCAGCCTTCGAACGGTTTCCTGCTGTCCGCCATCTATGGCCTGGGCTACCGGCTGGAGCCGCTCGAGAGCGACCAGTTCGCGCCGCTCTACCCCTCGGCCGACACGCCGGAATGAAACGGCACGCCCACAAGGCGCGCAGCCTGGACCATTGGCCCGATGCCGCCCTGATGCTCGACCGGCAAGGGCGCGTGACGATCGCCAACCCGGCGGCGCTTCGCCATTGGCAGTGCAGCGGCGAGCAGTTGCGGGGCCAGGACGCGGACCGGCTGCTGCGCGGGCTTCGCTGGTGCAGCACCGGTGCGCCGATGCTGCCCCGGGCTGCGCTGCGCGGAAGCCCGCAACCGGTCGTCGGCGAAGGCGAGGACGACGAGGGCCGCGGCCTGCTGCTGCGCTGTCTGCCGCTGTTCGACAACGGCGCGGGACACCGCGGCTGGCTGGTCGTGCTGATCGACATCACGTCGATGCGGCAGGCCGAACGGCAGCGCGACGAGGCGCTGCGCTTCCTTTCGCACGATGCGCGCGAATCGGGCGCGACGATCCAGACCCTGCTCGACCTGGCGCGCCAGCGGCCCGAGGCCTTCGCGGACGGCTCGCTGCTGCCGAGCATCGAACGCGAGGCGCAGGCCGGCCTCGAGCGCTCCGACCGCTTCGTGGCCCTGGCGCGGGCCCAGGTCCGGCCCTTGCGGATCGAGCCGCTCGACCTGGTGGCGCTGCTGCGGCTGGTCATCGATGCGGCCTGGACCCTGGCCGCCCCCAAGCGCGTCCGGATCCTGTTGCCGCCGGTGCCCGACGAAGCGCCCTGCCTGGCCGACCGCGGCCTGCTCACGCGCGCCCTGGACGCCATGGTGGACCATGCGCTGCGACGCGCGCCACCGGGCTCTGCGCTGCATTGCGGCGTCGCCGCGGACGGCACGCAGTGGCGCATCTCGCTGCGCGAGCCCGGGGCCGGCGCTCCGGTCCAGCTACAGTCGCGGCTGGTCCGCTCCGTGGCGCAGCGCCATGGCGGCACGATGGAGGTCGACCACGCAGCCGATGCCGGCTGCACCGTCACGCTGGTGCTGCCGAGGCCGTCCGCGGCCGAGCGCGCGACACCGGCGTCCGATACGGAGTCCTGAAAATGGCACAACGCTGGAAACCCAACGTCACGGTGGCCGCCGTGATCGAGCGGCAGGGCCGCTACCTTCTTGTCGAGGAAGAGACCGCCGATGGGCTCAGGCTGAACACCCCGGCCGGCCATCTCGACCCCGGCGAGTCGCCCGCCGAAGGCTGCGTGCGCGAAACCCTGGAGGAAACCGCGCACCGCTTCACGCCCACCGCCGTGGTCGGCATCTACCTGGCCCGCACCCGGCAGCCCAAGGACATCACCTACCTGCGTTTTGCCTTCACCGGCACGCTGGGCGACTTCGAGCCTGCGCGCCCGCTCGACCACGGCATCGTGCGCACGCTGTGGATGACGGTCGATGAAATCCGCGCCAGCACGGCGCGGCATCGCAGCCCCCTGCTGCTGCAATGCGTGGAAGACCATCTGGCCGGGAAGCGCTATCCCCTGGAACTGGTGCGGGTCGATCCTTCGATCGGCTAAGGCGTGTTCGAGATCACGCCGCCGCCGAGGCACACCTCGCCGTCGTACAGCACGGCCGACTGTCCCGGCGTCACCGCCCACTGGGCTTCATCGAAATCGAGGCGGAAGGCGACGTTGGGGCCCTCGCCCAGCCGGCAGGGAGCATCCGCCTGGCGGTAGCGCGACTTCGCCGCCAGGGCGCCGGCGGTCGGCGCGCTGCCCGCGACCCAGCTCGCGTCGTCGGCCAAAAGCGTCCGCGACAGCAGCCAGGGATGGTCGTGCCCCTGCACCACCCACAGCGTGTTGCTGGCCATGTCCTTGCGCGCCACGAACCACGGTRCATGGTCGCCGGCGCCGCGCTGCGCGCCCCGGGCCTTGATGCCGCCGATGCCGAGCCCCTGGCGCTGGCCCAGCGTGTAGAAGCTCAGGCCCTGGTGTTCGCCGATCTGGCGGCCGCGCTCGTCGCGGATCGGGCCCGGCTCCTTCGAGATGTAGCGGTTGAGGAACTCGCGGAACGGCCGCTCGCCGATGAAGCAGATGCCGGTCGAGTCCTTCTTTTTCGCGTTCGGCAGGCCGATCTCGTCGGCGATCCGGCGCACCTCGGTCTTGTGCAGCTCGCCGACCGGGAACAGCGTCTTCGACAACTGCGGCTGGTTCAGCCGGTGCAGGAAGTAGCTCTGGTCCTTGGCCGGGTCGAGCCCCTTGAGCAACTCATGCCGGCCCGTCGCTGCGTTGAGCCGCACACGTGCATAGTGACCGGTGGCGATCTTCTCGGCGCCGAGGCGCATCGCGTGGTCGAGGAAAGCCTTGAACTTGATCTCGGCGTTGCACAGCACGTCGGGGTTGGGCGTGCGGCCGGCCTGGTACTCGCGCAGGAACTCCGCGAACACGCGGTCCTTGTAGTCGGCCGCGAAGTTGACGTGCTCGATCTCGATGCCCAGCACGTCGGCCACGCTGGCGGCGTCGATGAAGTCGATGTTCGACGAGCAGTACTCGCTGTCGTCATCGTCTTCCCAGTTCTTCATGAAGATGCCGACCACCTCGTGGCCTTGCTGCTTCAGCAGGTGCGCCGTGACCGCGGAATCGACTCCGCCGCTCAGGCCCACCACGATGCGCTGTTTGTCCATAGGGCTGGGATTGTCCCAGCATGGGCGACCCGGTGCCCGCAGCGGGGCAATCAGGCCGCGGCGGCCCGATGTCGCAAGCCGGCCAGCAGCTCGTAGGACCGCAGCCGTGCTTGGTGGTCGAACACCTGGGAGGTGATCATCAGTTCGTCCGCGCCGGTGCGCTCGATGAAGGCCTGGATGCCCGCGCGAACGGTGTCTACAGAGCCCACCGCCGAGCACGACAGCACCGAATCGAGCAGGGCATTCTCGGCCGGACCGACCTTGCCCCGGTAGCCCGCCACCGGCGGCGGCAACCGGCCCGGCCGGCCGCTGCGCAGGTTCACGAAGGCCTGCTGCCAGGAAGTGGCGCGGAACTCGGCTTCCTCGTCGGTGTCGGCCGCGAACACATTGAAGCCCAGCATCACGTAGGGCTTGGCCAGCTGGGCCGAGGGCTTGAAGGTCTCGCGGTAGATGCGGATCGCCTGCATCAGCTGCTGCGGCGCGAAATGCGAGGCGAAGGCGTAGGGCAGGCCCAGGTGGGCCGCGAGCTGGGCGCCGAAGGTGCTCGAGCCCAGGATCCACACCGGGACCTCGAGCCCCATGCCCGGCACCGCGCGCACCGGCTGCCGCGGCGCCTTCGACATGAAGTCCATCAGCTCGACCACGTCCTGCGGAAACTGGTCGGCGTCGGACTGCAGGTCGCGCCGCAGCGCCTGCGCGGTGCGCTGGTCAGAGCCCGGCGCGCGGCCGAGGCCGAGGTCGATGCGGCCCGGGTAGAGCGACTCCAGCGTGCCGAACTGCTCGGCGATCACCAGCGGCGAATGGTTGGGCAGCATCACGCCGCCGGCGCCGATGCGGATGGTCGAGGTGCCGGCGCCGATGTGGGCCAGCAGCACCGCGGTCGCGGCGCTCGCGATGCCCGGCATGCCATGGTGCTCGGCCAGCCAGTAGCGGCGGTAGCCCAGCTTCTCGCCGTGCTGCGCCAGCGACAGCGAGTTGCGGAAGGACTGGGCCGCATCGCTGCCCTCGGTGATGGGCGAAAGATCGAGGATCGAAAACGGAATCATGCCGCTATCTTGGCCTGGATCGCGCGCTTTCAAGCGGCGAAGGGATATTTGCACGGCAACGGGTAGGCTCGCGGCCATGGCACTGCGCATCTTCAAACTCTGGGCGATCATCCTGACGCTGGCGCTGGGCGCTTGCGGCTCGTTGCCCGTCAACGTGCAACGGCCGCTCTCGCACAGCCTGCAGGCCTCGAGCGCGAAAAGCCCGCTCGCGCAGCTTGCCGCCACGCAGCTCCCGGCCGGCGCCCCGTCGGGCTTCCGCCTGCTGCCGCTGGGCTCCTACGGCCTCGATGCCCGCCTGGCACTGATCGGGCGCGCCACCCAGACGCTGGATCTGCAGGTCTACATCATGGAGAACGACGCCTCCGGACGCGCGGTGTTCGGCGCGCTGCGCGATGCCGCCGAGCGCGGCGTGCGCGTGCGGCTGCTGCTCGACGACTTCAACAGCGCGAGCGCCGAAGCGCTGCTGCAGGCGCTCTCCGGCGTGCCGAACTTCGAGATCCGGCTGTTCAATCCCTTCTGTTGCGCGCGCGGCAGCCTGCCCGGCCGGCTCGCGAGCTCGCTGGGCGATCTGGCCCGGCTCGACCGCCGGATGCACAACAAGCTGCTGATCGCCGACGGCGCACTGGCGATCGTCGGCGGCCGCAACATCGCGGACGAATACTTCGGCCGCAACCCGACCGCGAACTTCATCGATCTCGATGCCATCGCTGCCGGACTCGTCGTGCCGCAACTGGGCGTGCTCTTCGATCGCTACTGGAACAGCGACGAGTCCTTCCCCGCGGCGTCGCTGGCCGGCTCGCCGGGCCCGGGGACCACGCTGGCGCAGCTGCTGCCGGCGAATGCGGCGCAGATCGATCTCGCGCTGCCCTCGAAGGACCTCCTGGGCCATGAACCCGTCGGCGTGCAGCTCGCGGCCAATCGTCTGACCCTGGTGCCCGGCCTCGCGTACGCGGTGGCAGATCGCCCCTCCAAGCGGCAGCTGCCACCGGAAGAACTCGAGTCCAGCAGCCTGATGACGGGTGYCGTGAGCCAGATGCTCGGCACGCGCTCGGAGCTCKTCGTGAGTTCGCCCTACCTGGTGCCTGGCAAGCGCGGCATGGAGGTGCTGCGCAGCCTGGAGCACAAGGGCGTCGACATGACGCTCGTGACCAATTCGCTGCCCGCGAGCGATTCGGCGCTGGTCTACTTCGGCTACGCGCGCTATCGGACGCGGATCGTGCGGGCCGGTGTCAAGCTGTACGAGATCAGCGCCACCCCCTCGCCCGGCAGCAAGCCGATGTTCGGCGGCGGCTCGTCACGCGGCCGCCTGCATGCCAAGCTGGCCGTCATCGATCAACAAACCGTGCTGCTGGGTTCTCTCAACCTCGATCCGCGCTCGGCGCGCCGCAACACCGAGCTGGGCGTCGCCGTCGACAGCCCCGCGCTGGCGCAAGAAGCGCTGCGCGTCGTGGCGGCGATGAAGACCGAGGCTTATCGGGTGCAGCTGGACCCGCACGAGGGGACGCTGTCCTGGGTGCCTCCGAGCGAAAACGACGACCAGGCAGTGGACGAAGAGCCGGGCGTCTCGCCGTTCACTGCGCTGCAGCGGCTGCTGCTGCAGCCGCTGGTGCCCGAGGATCTGCTCTAGGCTTGCTCGCTCAGGACAGTGCCTTGGCCTTGAGCTTCGCGAACTCTTCCTGATTGATGGTGCCGGCATCGAGCAGCGCCTTGGCTTCGGCAATGTGTTCGGCCGGCGACTTGCCGGCCACTTCGCGGATGTAGGCGTCGGTGTCGGACTTGGCGCGCTGCAGGCTGGCGCGCTGCCGCTCCGCCATGCCGCGGCCCCGGGTGACGATGTAGATGATCGCCGTCAGGCCCGGGATGACGACAAGCCCGATGATCCACAGCACCTTGGTCCCGCCGCCCAGCTCCGAATCGCGGAACAGATCGCCGATGATCTGGAACAGGATGAGCAGGTAGACGATGAGGACGAAGGTCGACAGCAGGAGTTGGATCAGGTCCCAAAAATTGCTCATACAGGTCTTTCTAGTTTGTTGGAAATTGAAGTATGAAGGCATTCGCCCTCAGGGCCGCCGCGTCGCGCCGCGCGCCAATGATCGCAGCAGTCCCAGCACGAAGCCACCCGTGAGCATACCCAGGACATAGATCAGCAGCACCAGCACCGAGACCGGCAGACTGATGCTCATCGAGAACAGCGAGACGGTCACCGACTCCAGGTTCTGGATCTTGAACAGCACGACGATGCCGGCCAGGATCACGATCAGCGCGATGTAGAGGTAGCGTTGCATGGGACTCTCCTTGTCTGATGTCTGCACTACACCGCGATCGCGCCGGACACCAGCGCCCACAGCGCGCCCAGCGCAGCGGCCACGAGCACGCCGAAGACAACCATCTCGGGCCCGGTGAAGATCCGCTCCTTCTGTTCGCGCCGGGCGAGGAAATAGAGAAAGGTGCCCGGTGCATAGAGGATCGCCGAGAGCAGCAGGAACTTCGGCCCGCCCGCATACAGCATGCCCGCGGCATAGACCGTCGCGATCGCGCCGCGCACCCCGTCGCCGGTACGGCTCCCACCGTCGCGCTCGTAGGTCTTGCCGGTCCATGCGAGCTTGAGTCCGTAGGCGGCGACCAGCAGATAGGGGATGAGCGTCATCGAGCTCGTCATCTTCAGCGCCAGCGTGAAGGCGTACTCGGCGAACCAGGTCACGAGCAGGAAGAGCTGGATCACGATGTTGGTCAGCCACAGCGCAGCGGCCGGCACCTGGTTGGCATTCTCGCGGGCGAGAAAGCTCGGCATGGTGCTGTTCTTGGCCGCCGAATGCAGGACCTCGGCGGCGAGCAGCGACCACGACAGGTAGTTGCCGAGGATCGAGATCAGCAGGCCGACGCTGATGAAGACCAGGCCCCAGGGGCCGACGATGGAGGCCATCACGCCGGCCATCGCGGGCGTCGGCAGCGCCTGCAAGTCCGGGCGCAGCAGCACGCCGTACGAGAACATCGTGACCATGATGAGCAGGCACAGCACACCGAGGAAGCCCAGCACCGTGGCCGTGCCGACGTCCTCCCGGTTCTTCGCGTGGCGCGAATAGACGCTGGCGCCTTCGATGCCGACGAACACGAACACGGTCACCAGCATCGTGTTGCGGACCTGGCCCGCCAGGCTCGACAGGCTGCGCTCTTCACCGCCCCAGAAGTTCCAGGCGAAGATGTCGGCCTTGAAACCGGCGACCGCGACCACCAGGAAGACGGCGATCGGCACGATCTTGGCGACGGTGGCGATGGTGTTCAGTGTCGCCGCCTCCTTGACGCCGCGCAGCACCAGCACGTGCACGCCCCACAGGATCACCGAGGCGGAGAGGATCGCCACGGCGGTCGAGCCGTCGCCGAAGACCGGGAAGAACTGGCCCAGCGTCGCCTTGATCAGCACCAGGCAGGCGACATCGGCCAGGCAGCAGCCGATCCAGTAGCCCACGGCCGACGCGAAGCCCAGGTAGTTGCCGAAGCCGGCCTTGGCATAGGCATAGATGCCGGTGTCGAGGTCGGGCCGGCGCCGCGACAGGGTCTGGAACACCAGTGCGAGCATCAGCATGCCGGTGCCGGCGATGGCCCACGCGATCAGCGCGCCGAAGCCGCCGGTCGAACGGCCAAAGGCCGAGGGCAGCGCGAAGATGCCCGAACCGATCATGGACCCGACCACCAGCGCGATGAGGGCGCCGCGCGACAGCTTCTGGTCTTGCGAATTGCTCATGCCGGGTCCGTGTGGGCGGATGGAAGTGCCGGCACATCCCACAGTTTTATTGTTCTCATCGATTCTTTTGGTCCGTTCTCACGCCTGGGCCCCATCCATGGATGGTTTTTCCGCGGCCGAGCATCGATGGCGCACCGTTCTTTGTCAAGGGCGACCACTAGCGTTGCGCGCGGCGCGTTCGAACGTGCAACTGACGATCGACACGCTGCGCAGCGGCAGCCCGATCCTCTCGGACCTCGAGAAGAAGGGTCAGATCAAGATCGTCGGGTCGATGTACGACCTGTCGAACGGCGTCGTGACTTTCGCGGGCTAGCGGCGCAGGGCGGCCGCGGGCGCCATCGGCGGCACGGTGGCCGGCGCCGAGATCGCGAACCGGGCCGCCCAGTCGATGCCCGGACAGGAGGTCTTCGTGCGCATCGACAACGGCGTGCTGGTCGAGGTGACCCAGCCCGTCGTGCCCGGCCTGCGCGTGGGCCAGCGCGTCTTCATCCAGGGCAACGGCCACCAGGCACGGGTCGTTCCGCAGCAATCAAGTGACGCGACGCCCGCCGAGTCGAGCGGCGGGCGTGCGCCCCATCGCGCTACCGACCGTTGAAAGACTCGCCGAGCCCGTGGTCCGCGGGCTTGCCGGGCCGCTTGTCGTCCGGCTTCGACCTGCGCCTCGCTGAATCTCGCGCCACACCAGACCACCAAGCGGACGCGACAAATCGTTAGTCGGCTAATCATACTAGGGAAAACACCAAGGCGACGGGATTGCGAAGGAAAGGGCGACCACCCTAAAATACTTAGGCACCTAACGAAATGGCGCCCACGAATCCGAGGGCAACCGCTGCTCCCCCACATGAACTCCACGATCTCTCCACCACTCGCCTGGTCAGACTCGCTGCTGCTTGGGCACATCGGCATCGATGAGGAGCACGAGGTGCTCGCCGAGTTCATCGGCCGCATGCAATGCGCGCGTGACGAAGACCTGGCACTTGCGCTCGACGAAGTGTTGGCGCACGCCACGATGCATTTCGCAGCAGAGAACGCATTGATGCTGGACACGGCTTTTCCTCCGCGCGATTGCCACATCAAAGAGCATGAAGCCGTGCTCTCGAGTCTGAGCGGCGTCAAGAGGCGCCTGGCCGATGGCGACGTCGAGGTCGCCCGCCGCTTGGCCGACGAACTGGCGTCCTGGTTCCCCGCGCATGTCCAGCATCTCGATTCCGCCCTGTCCCATTGGCTCTGCAAGCTGCGATACGGCGCCAAGCCGTTGGTGCTGCGCATGGGCCGAAAGTCCACGGCCGAATCGGCCAGCTAGTTCAACCACTATGAGAAGTCGACGATGATGACTCCCGAAGAAAACGATCTGCTCTGCCGTGTCGAGGGCCGAGCCCCGATGGGCCAGTTGATGCGCCGCCACTGGACGCCCGTCTGCCTGCAGGAGGAGGTCGGGGAACCGGATGGCACGCCGGTGAAGGCACGCGTGTTCGGAGAAGACCTGGTCGTGTTTCGCGACAGCGACGGCCGCGTCGGCGTGATGGACGAACGCTGTCCGCATCGACGTGCATCTCTGGTGTACGGCCGCAATGAGGAGGGCGGCCTGCGCTGCCTCTACCACGGCTGGAAGATGGACATCGACGGCAATGTCCTCGAGATGGCTTCGGAGCCGGCAGCCAGTGGCATGGCAGAGAAGGTCAAGCACACGGCCTACCCGGTGAAGGAATGGGGGGGCATGGTATGGGCCTACATGGGCCCGAAAGAGACCATGCCGTCTTTCGAGCCGCCGGCCTGGGCCCCGACCGCAGACACACGGGTGAGCATCGCCAAGGTTCTCTTGCCGTGCAACTGGGCACAGATTCTCGAAGGCGCCATCGACTCGGCCCACAGTTCGAGTCTTCACTCGTCCGACATGGTTCCCGCGCGCGTCGATAGCGCCAAGGCCACCGAGAAGACCTGGCTGCGTCCATCCACCGACAAGGCGCCGCGCATGCAGGTACAGCGCACCGGCTACGGCTTTCGCTATGCCGCGCTGCGTCGACCCCTCACCAACGCCGCGGCCAATGACTATGTGCGTTCGACGGTCTTCGTCGCCCCCGCGACCGCCCTGATACCGCCCAACAACCTCTACAACGTTGCCAACATCAACGTTCCGATGGACGACACGAGCACGGCGTTCTATTTCATCGCCTGGGGTCACCCTGCACAGACACCGGAGACGGCCACCTGGCGCAAGTTCCTGCGCCAGACGGTAGGCATCGACCTCGACGAAAGCTACCGTCCGCTGCGCAGCGAGGAAAACAAGTTCTGGCAGGACCGCAACGCCATGAAGGCGGGCAACTTCACAGGCATCACCGGCTTCCCCAATCAGGATGTCGCGATGTGGCTGACCATGGGCCCCATTGCCGACCGCACCCATGACCGTCTGGGCGCGAGCGATCTCGCGATTGTCGAGTTCCGCAAGCAGATGCTCGAGGCAGTGCGCGCCTTCGAGCAAGGTGCTCCTGCGATCGGCACGGGAGCCGAAGCGGCCACGCCCACCGTCTGTGCATTTCAGGCCATCGTCCCCAAGACCACCGACTGGCGCAGCTACGAAGCACGCTACATCTGGCAGGACGGGTTGGAGAAGCCCGAACTCGAACCGTCCTATTCCGTGAAGGGGTGATTTTGATGAGCAAGCTTCAACTCTCCGTCGCGATGGGCGACTACGACCGCACCCGTGCTCTTTATGACGGCCGAGTCCAGATCGACGGTGTCGATCCTGTGTACATGCTCCTCAATCCCGAGGAAATGTTCTTCCGTGCAATGCGGAGCGTCGATTTCGACATCACGGAGCTCTCGTTCTCCAGCTATCTCGTCAAGCACTCGAGGGGCGAATGTCCCTACATC
Source organism: Variovorax sp. P1_H12_2 (assembly GCF_056405335.1). NCBI lineage: Bacteria > Pseudomonadati > Pseudomonadota > Betaproteobacteria > Burkholderiales > Comamonadaceae > Variovorax > Variovorax sp. P1_H12_2. Next base: position 1,131 of record NZ_JBFUCI010000167.1, on the reverse strand, counting down.
GCGCTGCCGGTCTTCCTGTCGCGGGCGTTTCGCCATACCTCTATCTATGTTCGCAAGGACCGCATTCGCGAACCTGCGGATCTGAAGGGCAAGCGCATCGGCCTGCCTGAATACCAGCTCACGGCCAACGTATGGGCGCGTGCAATCTTGCAGGACGACTACGGCATTCATCCCGCTGATGTGACATGGGTCCGCGGCGGCATCGAGACCCCCGGGCGTCCCGAAAAGATCAAGCTGCAGCTGCCTGGCGACATTCGCATCGAACAGGCTCCGGAAGGCGCAACGATTTCGCAGATGCTCGACCGGGGCGAGATCGACGGTTTCATGGCGCCGCGTCCGCCCAGCCGGGCAGCGCTCGAGAACCCGAACATCGGATGGCTCTTCGACGATCCAACAGCCGTGGCCAAGGACTACTACAAGCGCACCGGCGTCTTTCCCATCATGCACGTGGCGGCGATCCGCAAGGAGCTGGCGGCGAAACACCCCTGGCTGCCCGCCGCGGTCGTCAAGGCCTTCACGCAGTCCAAGGCCGCGGCGCTGCAGCTGCTCTCGGACACTTCGGCCACCAAGGTCACGCTGCCGTTCGTCGAGGAGCAGCTACAGGCGGCACGCGAGACGATGGGTGAGGATTTCTGGTCCTACGGCGTGGCTGCGGCCAGCCGAACGCTGGAGACATTCGTTCGAAGCCATCACGAGCAAGGCCTTTCGTCCAGGCTGGTGCCGGTGAGCGAACTCTTCCACCCGGCGACCTACGAGACCTACAGCATTTGAAACCAGCACCAGAGACAAGCGCCATGAACCGAAGAACCACTGCCTGGTCCCTCCTGGCCTGCACCGCCTGTTTCGCCATCGGACCGATGGCGCATGCGCAGACCTACCCCAGTCACCCGATCAAGCTGGTCGTTCCCTACTCGGCGGGAGGCTTGCCCGATACCGTGGCGCGTGTGCTCTCCCGACCGCTTGGAGACGCGTTGGGGCAGTCGGTCTTCGTCGAGAACAAGCCGGGCGCTGGTGGCGCTGTCGCTGCCGCCACGCTGATGCAGGCACCGGCCGACGGCTATACGCTGCTGGTGACCGATGGCCCGATGCTGTCGATCACGCCGCTTCTGACCAAGAAGATGAGCTACGACG
>NZ_JBFUCI010000166.1:0-12536 GCF_056405335.1 Variovorax sp. P1_H12_2 | reverse complement strand
GGGCTGGCGCCCGGCAGCTGCGCCGAGACGTTGATGATCGGCGTGTTGTAGCTCGGCAGCGCCGCGACCGGGATCTGGAAATAGGCAAAGATGCCGACCACCACCACCGCGGCGGAGAGCAGCACCGTCATCGCAGGACGACGGATGCACAGCTCGGAGATGTTCATGTGCGCTCCCGGTCCGCGACGACGCTGGCGCTGGACGGCGCGACCGAGGCCGCACTGCCCGGCGAGGGCCCGGGCGCCGCGTTGCCGGGCTGCTGTTTCTGCTGCGGGGCCGGCGGCGCGTCGACCCGCACCTTGCCGCCGGGCCGCACGTTCTGCTTGCCCTCGATCACCACCTGCTCGCCCGGCTCGACGCCGCGGACCACGACCTGGGTGCCGAAGTTGTAGACGGCCTCGACCTTGCGCCGCGCGGCCTTGCGCTCGGCATCGACGACATAGACCGAGCTGCCGTCGGCCAGCATCATGAGCGCCGAGGCCGGCAGCACGGTCGCATTCTCGATCGTGCGCACCGTCACCCGGGTCTCGACGAACTGGCCGGGCCAGAGCGCCTGGTCGGCGTTGTCGAACACCGCCTTGGCACGCACCGTGCCGATCAATGGGTCGACCGTGTTGTCGACGAAGCTGAGCGTGCCCGACAGCGGTGCCTTGCGCCCGGCCACCAGCGCCTCGACCGGCGTGTGCTCGCGCGCCGCCGTCAGCAGATCCTGCAGCTTGCCTTCAGGCACCGGGAAGCTCACCGCGATCGGGTCGAGCTGGGTGATCGTGACCAGCGACAGGCTGGGCTGCACCAGCGTACCCGGATAGATGTTGACCGCGCCGATGCGCCCGGCGATCGGCGCGCGCAGCGTCGCGTAGCCAAGCGCCACCTGGGCCGACTGCACCGCCGCCCGGTCGGCCGCCACGGCGGCGCGTTGCGCCTCCAGCTGCGACAGCGTCGCATCGGCGGCGCTCTTGGCGATGAAGGCCTGCGCCACCAGGTCCTGGCTGCGCTTGTACTGGCGTTCCAGGTCGGCCAGCATGGCCTCGTCGCGCTGCTGCTGGGCGCGCGCCTTGGCGAGGTTGGCCTGGTCGGGGCGGTCGTCGAGCGTGAACAGCAGCTGGCCGGCCTTGACGAACTGGCCTTCCTTCACGTGCACCTCGCGCACCGTGTTCGTCACTTGCGGCCGCAGGTCCACGCTGTTGAGGGACACCACGCTGCCGTTGACCTGCACCGTGACCGGGACGTTCTGCCGCTGCGCGGCCGCCAGGGTGACCAGGGCCGGGGCGCCGGGGGCGGCGGCCTGGGTGGCCGCGGCGCTGCGCGTCTTGGCGCCCGACCACCACCAGGTGCCCGCCGCGGCGGCGACGACCAGCACACCCGACAGGGCGAGAACGAGATTCTTCTTCATGGGGTTCCAGGTGGCATCTGATGGATCGTGGGGCCGGCGGCTCGCACTTTTCTGGCGGCGGCAACTATTGGAGCAGCGGCGCGCAGAAAGAGCCCACATCTGCCGTAAAGAAATGTAAAGCGGCCAGGCAGAATGGCACGGTCGGTGGCTTCCGGTGGCTGCTCTTGGCGCCCGTGGCCGCTAGAATTCGCGCTCCACAGCCTCTGGATATACCCCATGAATCGCTGCACATCGCCCCGAACATCGCCCATTCTGATCGCACTGGCCGCCCTGCTGATCGCGCCCGCCGTCGCCCTCTTCGGCGGCCACGCCTCGGCCCAGCTCGTCGAGCCTTCGGCGACCCAGAACGAGGCCGCGAACGGCGGACGCAATTTTCCCCCGGGCACCCTGCGCGGCCGCTTCATGGTCGTGAATGCGCCCGAGATCCAGCTCGATGGCCAGCCCGAACGGCTGTCGCCCGGCGCCCGCATCCGCAGCGCCGACCGCATGCTGGTGATGCCGGCCTCGATCACCGGCCAGAACCTGCTGGTGAACTACACCCGCGACGCCGCAGGCCTGGTGCGCGAAGTCTGGATCCTGTCGCCAGACGAGGCCCGGGCCAAGCGGGCCTCGGCCGAAAAGCCGCTGCTCAATTTCTGGCCCTTCGTGGCCGACAGCGGCCCGCGCGACGACGGCAAGACGCCGTTCGACCAGTTGCCCAGATACGGGCAGTAGACAGCTCACCCCCAGGTTGGCTCACTTCGTGTAGCCGCCCCCCTCGCCGGGGGCGACACCAGCGGCCTGGCGGAGCCAGTTCCGCGGTGTCCCGCGAGCGTCCGGCGGAGTCAGTGACATTCTTATCTCGAGGGAGATCCCCATGACCCCCAAAGTTTTCATCAAGACCTTCGGCTGCCAGATGAACGAGTACGACTCGGACAAGATGGCCGACGTGCTGCGCGCCGCCGAAGGCTACGAACCGACCACCAACGTGGACGAGGCCGACCTGATCCTCTTCAACACCTGCTCGGTGCGCGAGAAGGCGCAGGAAAAGGTGTTCTCCGACCTCGGCCGCGTCAAGCACCTGAAGGCCAAGGGCGTGAAGATCGGCGTCGGCGGCTGCGTCGCCAGCCAGGAGGGCGCGGCGATCATCGCGCGTGCGCCCTATGTCGACGTGGTCTTCGGGCCCCAGACCCTGCACCGGCTGCCCGAGATGCTGAGCCAGCGCGAGCGCGAGGGCCGGCCGCAAGTGGACATCAGCTTCCCCGAGATCGAGAAATTCGACCACCTGCCGCCGGCGCGTGTCGACGGCGTCACCGCCTTCGTCTCGATCATGGAAGGCTGCTCGAAGTACTGCAGCTACTGCGTGGTCCCCTACACCCGCGGCGAGGAGATCAACCGGCCGCTGGACGATGTGCTGGTCGAGGTCGCCGGACTGGTCGAGCAGGGCGTGCGCGAGGTCACCTTGCTGGGGCAGAACGTGAATGCCTACCGCGGCCGGATGGGCGACACGGCGGAGATCGCCGACTTCGCCACCCTGATCGAGTACATCGCCGAGATCCCGGGCATCGAGCGCATCCGCTACACCACCAGCCACCCCAACGAGTTCACCGCGCGGCTGATCGACGCCTATGCGCGCGTGCCGCAGCTCGTGAGCCACCTGCACCTGCCGGTGCAGCACGGCAGCGACCGCATCCTGATGGCGATGAAGCGCGGCTACACCGCCATGGAATACAAGAGCACGGTGCGCAAGCTGCGCGCGATCCGCCCCGATCTCGCGCTCAGCAGCGACTTCATCGTCGGCTTCCCGGGCGAGACCGACGAGGACTTCGGCAAGATGATGAAGCTGATCGACGACCTCGAATTCGACGCCAGCTTCAGCTTCATCTTCAGCCCGCGGCCCGGCACGCCGGCGGCGGCGCTGCACGATGACACGCCGCATGCGGTCAAGCTGGCGCGGCTGCAGCAGCTGCAGGCCGTGATCGACGGCAACGTCCGGCGCTTCGGCGAAAGCCGGGTCGCCAGCGTGCAGCGGGTGCTGGTCGAAGGCGCCTCGCGCAAGGATGCGCACGAGCTCATGGGCCGCACCGAGTGCAACCGGGTGGTCAACTTCGAGGGCGACGCCCGGCTGGTCGGGCAGATGATCGATGTGCGCATCACGCGCTCGCTGGCCTACACGCTGCGCGGCGAGGTCGTGACGGCCGAATCGGTCGCCTGATGGCGAAACTGACTTCGGCGCGCGGCTCTTTCCAGCAGTTGCTGCTGTTCGCGTTCCTGCTGATCACCGCGCTGCTGGTGGGCGTGGCCCTGCGCGCCGTGTTCCAGTACGACGTGCTGATGACCCAGAGCCGCGATGCCGCGGCGCGCGCGCTCACGCTGTCGGGCGCCGCCCAGTCGCTGGCCGAGCGCAGCGCCGCGATGGAGCGCGCCGGCCGCCAGTCGCTGGTGCTCAACGACGCCGTGCTGCGGCGCCGCTTCGAGGACGCCGCGCGCGACGCCCGCCAGGTGCTGGGCCGGCTCGGCAGCAACGGCCTCGGTCCCGACGGCCCCGACAAGTGGCGCGAGCAGTTCGACGTCATCCAGGGCCTGATGAGCGGCGCCCCCGAGACCTCGCTGGCACGCGAGAGTTCGATGGCGGTGCAGTTCCGGGAGCTCGACGCCCTCAACACCCAGATCGCGCAGCAGGCGCAGTTCCTGATCGAGACCCAGAACAACGAGCTGGCCCAGCGCATCGAGACCGCGCGCAAGCGCCTGATGCGGCTCGTGATCGCCGCCAGCGCGCTGGCCGTTTCGCTGGCGCTGGCCTTCGGCATCTGGCTGGCGCGGCCATTCAAGCGGCTCGAGCGCGCGATCGTCGGCCTCGGCGAGAACCGGCTCGACGTCCCGATCGACATCCAAGGACCGGCCGACGTCCGGCGGGTGTCGCAGCAGCTCGAGTGGCTGCGGCTGCGGCTGACCGAGCTCGACGCCGACAAGGCACGTTTCCTGCGACACGTCTCGCATGAACTCAAGACCCCGCTGGCCGCACTGCGCGAAGGCGTTTCGCTGCTGGAAGACGGCGTGACCGGCGCCCTCAACCCGGCCCAGCTCGAGGTGACGCAGATCCTGCAGCAGAACACGGTCGCGCTGCAGGGCCAGATCGAGGCCCTGCTGCGCTTCAACGCGGCCGCCTTCGAAGCCCGCGAGCTGCGCCGCGAGCGCACGCCGCTGCTGCCGCTGGTCGAGGAGCAGATCGAGACCCAGCGGCTGCAATGGCAGGCCAACGGCCTCACCGTGCGCGCCGAGGGCGAGCCGATCTCGGTGGTGGTCGACCCGGTCAAGCTCGGCACCGCGCTGGCCAACCTGCTGTCGAACGCGATCCGCTTCTCGGCCCGCGGCGGCACCATCACGATCACGGTGTCGAGCACCGCCGACACCGCGCAGATCGACATCGCCGACGCCGGCCCGGGTATCGCCGAGGGCGATCGCGACCGGGTCTTCGAGCCTTTCTACCGCGGCGAACGACAGCCCCAGCATTCGGTCAAGGGCACCGGCATCGGCCTTTCGATCGTGCAGGAGTACATTGCAGCCCATGGTGGCCGCGTCACGCTGCTGCCGGAGGGGCCGGGTGCGCGATTCCGCATCGCGCTGCCGCGCTCCGCCTGAAATCCATCGCCCACGCGCCTTTTCCTAGTTTCATGTTCTCTCCGATCTTTCGCAGATCCGCCGCCGCCATGACCTTCGTCGTGCCGCTGCTGCTGGCCGGCTGCGCCATCCCTCGCAAGCCGCCGGCCGAGGCGGTCGCGGTGGCCGTCACCCCGCCGCCTGCGCCGCCGGCGATCACCCCGGTCGAGGCCGAGCCGCTGGCGCCCGCGACGCAGCCCGCGGGCCTTTTCACCCAATGGACCCAGGGCCCGGTGGGCGCGATCCTGGCCTACGCCGACAAGGTGCGTCCGCTCGGCCCACCCGAACTCGCGGCCGAGCTCAACCGGCTCGGCGATCTGGTCGAGACACCCACGGTCCAGATGCAGATGGCGATCGTGCTGGCCCAGACCCGCTCGTCGGCCGACCTTGCGCGCGCCAGCGGGCTGCTGCAGCGCGTGATCGCCAATCCCTCGGCCGACGCCCAGCCGCTTCAGCCGCTGGCCCGTACCCTGTCGGCGCGCTATGCGGAGCAGCGCAAGGTCGAGGACGAGCGCGACAAGCAGGCGCAGCAACTGCGCGACAGCCAGCGGCGCATCGACCAGCTCAACGACCGGATCGAGGCGCTGCGGGCGATCGAACGCAGCTTTGCGCGTCCGGCGCCGGCCACGGCCCCGACGATGCCGAAAGCCGCCCCGTGAGCAGCGCGCCATCGTCGTCGCTCCCGAAGCTGCCGCCCGACGCGCCGGCGCGCGGCGCCCGCCTGCTGGTGGTCGACGACGACGCCGACATGCTGCGCCTGCTGTCGATGCGGCTCACCTCCGCCGGCTACCAGGTCACGGCCGTGACCTCGGCCGAATCGGCGCTGACCCAGCTCGAGATCGAGCATCCCCAGCTGGTGCTCAGCGACGTCCGGCTGCCGGGCCGCGACGGCCTGGCGCTGTTCGACGAGGTCCGCAAGCGCCATCCGACCTTGCCCGTGATCCTGCTGACCGCGCACGGCACCATTCCCGACGCCGTCGAGGCCACGGCGCGCGGCGTCTTCACCTACCTCACCAAGCCCTACGACGCCCGCGAGCTGCTCGAGAAGATCGGCCAGGCGCTGGCCCTGGGCGCGCCGGCCGCCACGCCCGGCAAGGCCGGCGACGAAAGCTGGCGCGCCGAGATCGTGAGCCGCAGCAACCGCATGGCCGAGCTGCTGGCCGAGGCCAGAATGGTCGCCAAGTYGGATGCCAGCGTGCTGCTGCGCGGCGACAGCGGCGCCGGCAAGGAGGTGCTGGCGCGCGCCATCCACCGCGCCAGCGCGCGCGCCGACAAGCCCTTCGTGGCGGTCAATTGCGGCGCCATCCCCGAAGCGCTGCTGGAATCCGAGCTGTTCGGCCACATGAAGGGCGCCTTCACCGACGCGGTCGCCAACCACAAGGGCCTGTTCCAGCAGGCCGACGGCGGCACCCTGCTCCTGGACGAGATCGGGGACATGCCGCCGGCGCTGCAGGTCAAGCTGCTGCGGGTGCTGCAGGAGCGCGCGGTGCGGCCGCTCGGCGCCAGCCAGTCGATCGCGGTCGACGTCCGGATCATCTCGGCCACCCACCGCGACCTCGATGCCGCGATGGAGGCCGGACAGTTCCGCGAAGACCTGTACTACCGCCTCAATGTCGTGACACTGAGCCTGCCGCCGCTGTCGGCGCGGCGCGAGGACATTCCGTTGCTGGCCAACCACTTCCTGCAGCGGCTGTCGACCAAGTACAACAAGCGCCTGTCGGGCTTCGCGCCGGAGGCGCTGAAGGCGCTGACCACCGCCTCCTGGCCCGGCAACGTGCGGCAGCTGTTCAACGTCGTCGAGCAGGTCTGCGCCCTCTCGAGCTCGCCGCTGATCCCGCTGGCCCTGGTGCAGCGCGCCCTGCGGGTGCCGAGCGTCGAGGTCCAGACCTACGCCGAGGCCAAGCAGCGCTTCGAGCGCGACTACCTGGTCGGCCTGCTCAAGCTGACCGACGGCAATGTCGCCGACGCGGCCCGCCTCGCGGACCGCAACCGGACCGAGTTCTACCGCCTGCTGCAGAAGCACGAACTCACGCCGGGACACTTCAAGGCCGACGCCGCGTCGCCGGGCAGCGAAAACGGTCGCTGACCAGCGACACGCCAAGTTGTTGATTTGATTGGGTTTTGTCAGTCAGGCTCGGTGGCTGTCGGGTCCAGGCGACAAATTCGGGGGGTTTGGCCGCGGTTCTGGCCGCCCACCCCCCCTGAAAAACCGAAAAATCAGTCCAAGCAATTGATTTCAAAGGGTTTTTCCGGGCTGGCACAGGGTTTGCCCCTGTAGAGGCATGACAGCACTCACCAGCCCCACTTTCGCACTGCGTCCGCAGCGCGACGGCCTGCGTCAAAAGCAGTTTTCCCTCTCGCGGCCCCGCGCCGCGGGTCATTCGCTGGCAGCCCTGGCGGGCGCCGGCAGCATCGCGCCCGAAAGCGTGTTCAAGCGCTTTCCGGCAATCGGCGACACGCCCTCCCTCGACCGGCAACGGGGCTGAACCGCGTGAAGCCCCATCTGTACGTCCAGCCGAAGCTGCTGGCGGAAGCTGATTTCTCGCACCGCAGCCCGCTGCGCGAGGAACGCCACCCCAATTCGGTGACGGCCCCCCCGATCAACCGGGGCTCGATGACGCCGCGCCCCTGGCGCGGCTTCTGGAACAGCATCGGCACCGCCCTGCTGGTCAAGCTCGGCGCCGGCAAGGCAGCCGCCCCCCGGGCCGCGACCGGCATCCAGCAGCCCTGGCAGCGCGCGGCCGCCCAGCGACGCTTCGCCTTCATGGCGCTGACGCTGCTGAGCACCGTGATCGCCGGCACGCTCTTCGCCCGCGTCCAGCCCGACTACGACAACCTGTGGCTCGAATACAGCCAAATCGCGCTCTACGCCGTCCTGTCGGGCTGGGTCGTGACCGGTTTCGTGACCGCGCTGATGGGCTTCTACGTCTCGGTGCGCGGTGACAAGCACGCGCTGTCGGGCAAGCAGGTGGCCGACCACCCGATGAACCCCGAAGCGCGCACGGCGATCATCATGCCGATCTGCAACGAGGACGTGTCGACGGTGTTCGCCGGCCTGCGCGCGACCTGCGAATCGGTGGCCGCCACCGGCCACGCACAGCAGTTCGACGTCTTCGTGCTGTCCGACAGCTACACGCCCGAGATCGCCGCCGCCGAGCGCGCCGCCTGGGAAGACCTGCGCGCCGCGCTGGCCCTCAACTACGCGAACAACCCGAGCCAGCCCCAGGTCGAGGTCTACTACCGCCTGCGCACCCGCCGCACGCACCGCAAGGCCGGCAACGTGGCCGACTTCTGCCGCCGCTGGGGCAAGGACTACCGCTACATGGTGGTGCTCGACGCCGACAGCGTCATGAGCGGCGACTGCCTGACCTCGATGGTCAAGCTGATGGAAGCCAACCCGACGGCCGGGATCATCCAGACCGCGACCCAGGCCATCGGCCATGTCACGCTGCACGCCCGCGCCCAGCAGTTCGCCTCGCGCATGACGGGCCGCCTGTTCACGCTAGGCATGCAGTTCTGGCAGCTCGGCGAGTCGCACTACTGGGGCCACAACGCGATCATCCGCGTCCAGCCCTTCATGGAGCACTGCGCGCTGGCGCCGATCAAGGGCTCCGGCGGCATGTCGGGCGGCATCATGTCGCACGACTTCGTCGAGGCCGCGCTGATGCGCCGTGCCGGCTATCACGTGTGGCTGGTGGCCGACCTGGTCGGCAGCTACGAGCAGCAGCCGCCGGACCTGCTGTCCGAACTGCAGCGCGACCGCCGCTGGTGCCAGGGCAACCTGCAGAACGCCCGCCTGATGGCCGAACCCGGCCTGCATCCGGTGCACCGCGCGATGTTCGTCACCGGCACCATGGCCTATGCCTCGGCACCGCTGTGGCTGGCCTTCCTGACCCTGGGCACCGCCCTGTGGCTCAGCGGCTCGAGCGTGGTCGAGCACTGGCTCGCGATGCCGATGGAGCTGGCCGGCCTCTGGCTGTGGACCCTGTGCCTGCTGTTCCTGCCGCGCGTGCTGGGCATCGTGGCGGTGGTGCTGCGCGGCGAGCAGCGCCAGTTCGGCGGCATCGGCGGCCTGCTCAAGAGCGCCCTGCTCGAAAGCGCGCTGGCCATCGTGCAGGCGCCGGTGCGGATGCTCGCGCACTCGCTGTTCGTCGTCGTCGCCATGACCGGCCTCAAGCTCGACTGGAAGTCGCCCCCGCGCGAAGCGGCCGCCGTGCCGTGGCGCATCGCGCTGCAGCAGCTGGCGCCGATGACCCTGGTGATCGCCGCGCTGGCGGTCGGCATCGCGCTGATCGATGCCAGCGCGCTGACCTGGCTGATGCCGGTCGGCCTGCCGCTGCTGCTGGCGATCCCGCTGACGGTGCTGACCAGCCAGATCGCGCTCGGCAATGCGCTGCGCGACCGCGGCTTCCTGCTGATCCCCGAGGAGTCGCGCTCGCCGGCCGTGCTGCGCAGGGCCTGGATGCACGCGTTGCGGCTGGCCCGCCCGGCGGCAGTCTGAGCCTCTCGTCCCCCCATGAAAAAACCGCCCTCGGGCGGTTTTTTCATGGTCGAAACGATCGTGCTCAGAAGCGCGGCATCCCGCCGCCTCCGCCCATCGGCGGCATCCCCTTCATGCCGCCCATGCGCTTCATCATCTTCATGAGGCCGCCGCCCTTCATCTTCTTCATCATCCCCTGCATCTGCTCGAACTCGTTGAGCAGCCGGTTCACTTCCTGGACCTGGACGCCGGCGCCGGCCGCGATGCGGCGCTTGCGCGTGGCCTTGAGCAGTTCGGGCTTGCGGCGCTCCAGCGGCGTCATGCTGTTGATGATCCCCTCCTTGCGCCGGATGTCGCGCTCGGCCCGGGTCATGTCGGCCTCGGTCGCCTTGGCCGCCATCTGGGCCGGCAGCTTGTCGAGGATGCTCGACRGCCCGCCCATCTGCTTCATCTGCTGCAGCTGGCCGAGGAAGTCGTTGAGGTCGAAGCCGGCACCGCTCTTCACCTTGGCCGCCAGCTTCTGCGCCGCCGCGACGTCGACGCCGGCCGTGACCTGCTCGACCAGCGCGACGATGTCGCCCATGCCCAGGATGCGGCCGGCATGGCGCTCGGCGTCGAACACCTCGAGGCCGTCGATCTTCTCGCTGACGCCGGCGAACTTGATCGGCACGCCCGTGACCTGGCGCACCGACAGCGCGGCGCCGCCGCGCGAGTCGCCGTCGGTCTTGGTCAGGATGATGCCGGTCAGCGGCAGCGCCTCCTTGAAGGCGCGGGCGGTGTTGATCGCGTCCTGGCCCTGCATCGCGTCGACCACGAACAGCGTCTCGACCGGATCGAGCGCCGCATGCAGCTGCTGGATCTCGGTCATCAGGACCTCGTCGATCGCCAGCCGGCCGGYGGTGTCGACCAGCAGCACGTCGAAGAAGTGGCGCTTGGCGTGATCGAGCGCGGCGCGCGCGATGTCGAGCGGCTTCTGGTCCGGCGTGCTCGGAAACCACTCGGCGCCGGCCTGCTTGGTCACGGTTTTGAGCTGCTCGATCGCGGCCGGCCGGTAGACGTCGCCCGACACCGTCAGCACCTTCTTCTTGCGCTTCTCGATCAGGTGCTTGGCCAGCTTGGCGGTGGTGGTGGTCTTGCCGGCGCCCTGCAGGCCGGCCATCAGGATCACGGCCGGCGGCTGGGCCGCCAGGTTGATGTCGGCCACGCCCTCGCCCATGGTGGCGGCCAGCTCGCGGTTCACGATACCGACCAGCGCCTGGCCCGGCTTCAGCGAACCGAGCACTTCCTGGCCGAGCGCCTTTTCCTTCACGCGGGCGACGAAATCGCGCACGACGGGCAAGGCGACGTCGGCCTCGAGCAGGGCCATGCGCACCTCGCGCAGCATGTCCTGGACATTGCTTTCGGTGATGCGGGCCTGGCCGCTGACCTGTTTGACGAGGCGGGTGAATTTTTCGGTGAGGGCGCTGGCCATGGATGCTTCCCGCTGGACGGGACCGGTATGAAGACGGGAGCAGCGGGCTTCCGCAGAAGGCGAGAAGCTAAACTCCAGCCGATGATTTTAGCGATCCCCTCCCCGCTCGGCGTGGCACTGGGCATCGCCACCGCCGCCGCCTATGGCGTCACCGCCGCCGCCGCCTCCCGGCTCAGCCGTTCCTCGACCCAGTGGATGCTGGTGCTGGCCTGGCTGCTGCACGCCTTGACGCTGGGCGCCGGGCTGGTCGGCGGAGGCCCGCGCTTCGGCTTTGCCCCGGCCATTTCGGTCACGGCCTGGCTGGTGCTGACGGTCTACGCCATCGAAAGCAGCCTCTATCCGCAGCTCAAGGTCCGGCGCGCGCTCGCGGCGCTGGGCGCGGCCGCGGTGCTGCTGGCGGTGCTGTTCCCCGGCACGCCGCTGCATGTTTCGGCCTCGCCATGGCTGCCGCTGCACCTCGCGCTCGGCATTGCTTCGTACGGCCTGTTCGGTGCCGCAGTGGTCCATGCCTGGCTCATGACGCGGGCCGAGAAGCAGATCCGGCTCGCCGCCGAGCCGCAGGGCGGCGTGCCGCTGCTGACCATGGAGCGGCTCACCTTCCGTTTCGTGACCGCGGGCTTCGTCCTGCTGTCGGCCACGCTGCTGGCCGGGCTGCTGTTCAGCGAGACGCTGTACGGCGGCACGGCGCGCGGCTGGAAGTGGGACCACAAGACCGTGTTCTCGGTGCTGGCCTGGCTCACCTTCGCGATCCTCCTGACCGGCCGCGCACGCTTCGGCTGGCGCGGCCGCACCGCACGGCGCGTGCTTTACGCGGGCTCGGCATTGCTGCTGCTGGCCTACGTCGGCTCGCGCTTCGTGCTTGAAGTCGTGCTGACGCGCGCAACCCCATGAAATACCTGCTCGTCTTCGCGGTGGTCTTCATCGCGATCTGGCTCTGGCGCAAGAACCGGCGCGAGGAAATGCAGTCGCGTCCGCCGCCGCGCAAGCCCCCGGCCGTCGGTGCGCCGCAGGCCATGGTGCGCTGCGCGCACTGCGGCCTCCACCTGCCCGCCGCCGATGCGATCAGCGGCCCCGATGGCGCCGTCTACTGCAGCCCGGCGCATCGCCAAGCCGGCAAGAAATGAACTCCCGCCCGGCGCGCCAGGCATGACCGCGTTCCTGCGCGCCCGGGGCGAACCGGCGACCGACTGGAGTTCGCTCGAACGATTCAGCGGCCAAAGTACCGCGCTGCTGCGCCTGTGGCGCGGCTTCGTGGCCGCGCGCTGCTTCGTGGCCGCGGTGCTGCTGCTGCTGCAGGCCGTGGCCCTGGCGCTCGGGCAGACGCCGCAACCGGTGGCGGTCGCGCTGTGCACGGGCTACCTGGTGGCGGCGCTGCTGGCCGCGCGCTTTGCGCCGTTCCAGCTGCTGCGCGGCCTGGGCCGCGCCTGGTTCTCCACCATCGGCGTCGACCTGGTCATCTTCACCGCGCTGCAGGTGCTCCAGGTGGGGAGCATCAACTACTCGCCGCTGTTCGCGCTGCCGGTCCTGATGGGCGCCGTGCTGGGCACCGGTGC
>NZ_JBFUCI010000165.1:0-12540 GCF_056405335.1 Variovorax sp. P1_H12_2 | reverse complement strand
GTCCAACCCCTCATGCGCCCGGACACCCGGCTGGTCGGCATCACCTCGGGCGGCGCCTGGCTGGTCGAGCGGCTGCAGAAGGACCTGGGCCTGGCCGGCACGCCCGGCATCATCTCCTCGGCCATGCACCGCGACGATTTCGCCCGCCGCGGCCTGGCCGCCAGCGCCCAGACCACGCTGCCCTTCGACGTCAACGGCGCCGACGTGCTGCTGCTCGACGACGTGCTCTACACCGGCCGCACCATCCGCGCGGTGCTCAACGAGCTGTTCGACTTCGGCCGCCCGGCCTGCGTGCGGCTGGCGGTGCTGATCGACCGCGGCGGCCGCCAGCTGCCAGTGGCGGCCGATTTCGCGGCGCAGAAGCTGGCGCTGCCTGCGACGCAGTTGCTGGCCCTGGCCCGCAGCGACAGCGGCGCCTTCGCGTTCAAGGTAGAAGAAAGCAAATGAACCACCCCCACGCTCATCACTTCGTGTATTCGCTGCCCCCCGAGGGGGCGCAGGCCTCCCTTGGGGCGGCCCGGGGGGAGGCCTGATGCTCTACAAACGCAACCCCCAACTCAACAAGAACGGCGAGCTGATCCACCTGCTGTCGATCGAGGGCCTGCCCAAGGACATCGTCACCCACATCCTCGACACCGCGGCCAACTTCACGAGCGTCAGCGACCGCGAGGTCAAGAAGGTGCCGCTGTTGCGCGGCAAGAGCGTGTTCAACCTGTTCTTCGAGAACTCGACGCGCACCCGCACCACCTTCGAGATCGCGGCCAAGCGGCTGTCGGCCGACGTGATCAATCTCGACATCGCGCGCTCCTCGGCGACCAAGGGCGAGTCGCTGCTCGACACCATCGCCAACCTGAGCGCGATGGCCGCCGACCTGTTCGTGGTGCGCCACAGCGAGTCGGGCGCGCCCTACCTGATCGCCCAGCACGTGGCGCCGCACGTGCACGTGGTGAACGCGGGCGACGGGCGGCATGCGCACCCGACGCAGGGCCTGCTCGACATGTACACGATCCGCCACTACAAGAAGGACTTCTCCAACCTGACGGTGGCGATCGTCGGCGATGTGCTGCATTCGCGCGTGGCGCGCTCCGACATCCACGGGCTCACCACGCTGGGCTGCGCCGAGGTGCGCGTGGTCGGCCCCAAGACCCTGGTGCCGTCGGACATGGCGCAGATGGGCGTGCGCGTGTGCCACACGCTCGAGGAAGGCATCAAGGACTGCGACGTGATCATCATGCTGCGGCTGCAGAACGAGCGCATGAGCGGGGCGCTGCTGCCTTCGTCGCAGGAGTTCTTCAAGACCTTCGGCCTGACGCCCGAGAAGCTGCAGCTCGCCAAGCCGGATGCGATCGTGATGCACCCGGGACCGATCAACCGCGGCGTCGAGATCGACTCGGCGGTGGTCGACGGCCGCCAGAGCGTGATCCTGCCGCAAGTCACTTTCGGCATCGCCGTGCGAATGGCGGTCATGAGCATCGTCGCAGGTAACGAAGCATGAAATGGCGGGTGCTCGGCTACTGCGCGCCCCGATCTCGCGCCTGCGCTGCTCGCCGTACGCGTGTACGGGCGCTGCGCGACGCGACCTCGGGCCGCTCGCTACGCCKCTCCCCCGCCATTTCCCGTCGCTGAGTAGAGAACCAACATGAATATTCTTATCGTCAACGGGCGCGTGGTGGACCCGGCTTCGAACCTCGACCGCCAGGCCGACATCGCGATTGCCGACGGCGTCGTGCAGGCCATCGGCGATGTCTCGCCCGAGTTCCGGCCCGAGCGCACGCTCGACGCCCAGGGCTGCCTCGTCGTGCCCGGCCTGGTCGACCTGGCGGCGCGGCTGCGCGAGCCCGGCTACGAGCACGAAGGCATGCTCGAGAGCGAGATGGGCGCGGCCGTTGCCGGCGGCGTCACCAGCCTGGTCTGCCCGCCCGACACCGACCCGGTGCTCGACGAGCCGGGGCTGGTCGAGATGCTCAAGTTCCGGGCCGAGAAGATGCAGCGCGCGCGCCTGTTCCCGCTCGGTGCGCTGACGCGCGGGCTGGCCGGCGAGGTGCTGACCGAGATGGCCGAGCTGACCGAGGCCGGCTGCATCGGCTTCGGCCAGGCCGAGGTGCCGCTGGGCAACACGCAGGTGCTGCAGCGTGCGCTGCAGTACGCGAGCACCTTCGGCTACACGGTGTGGCTGCGGCCGCAGGACCGCGACCTCGGCCGCGGCGTCGCCGCCAGCGGGCCGCTGGCGACGCGCCTCGGGCTGTCGGGCGTGTCGGTCGCGGCCGAGACCATCGCCATCTTCACCATCGTCGAGCTGATGCGCAGCACCGGCGCCCGGGTGCACCTGTGCCGCCTGTCGAGCGCGGCCGGGGTCGCGCAGGTGCGCGCGGCCAAGGCCGAGGGCCTGCCGATCAGCTGCGACGTCAGCATCAATTCGCTGCATCTGGCCGACACCGACATCGGTTTCTTCGACAGCCGCGCGCGCCTCAACCCGCCGCTGCGCCAGCAGCGCGACCGCGACGCGCTGTCGGCCGGACTGGCCGACGGCACCATCGACGCGCTGGTGTCCGACCACACGCCGGTGGAAGCCGATGCCAAGACGCTGCCCTTCGCCGAAAGCGAGCCCGGCGCGACCGGTCTCGAGCTGCTGCTGCCTCTGGCGCTGCTGTGGGGTGAGCAGAGCGGCGCCGGTCTGCGGCGCGCGATCGAGGTCGTGAGCGCCGCGCCGGCGCGGCTGCTGAACGCCGAAGGCGTGGGCCGGCTGGCCGCGGGAGGTGCGGCCGACCTCTGCGTGGTCGACCCGACGCACGAGTGGCTGGTGCGGCCCGAGACGCTCAAGAGCCAGGGCAAGCACACGCCCTTCGGCGACTACGCGATGCGCGGCCGAGCCCGTTTCACGCTCGTTGGCGGGCGGGTGGTGCACGGCTGATGCACGGCCTGTCCGCCAGCTTGAAGCTGCTGCGCGCGATCGCGCACGCGTTGGCCGGCTGGTGGACCATCCGGATCCGGTTTCCCCGGCTTTCGCCCGCGGAGCGCGAACAGCATGTCCAGCAATGGGCCGAGCGCATGCTGAACCTGATGGGCGTCCGCCTCACGGTGCTGGGCACACCGCCCACGCAGGGGCCGGTGCTGGTGGTGTCGAACCATCTGTCCTGGCTGGACATCCTGGCGATCCATGCGGCGCGCCATGTGCGCTTCGTTTCCAAGGCAGGGGTGGGCCAATGGCCGCTGATCGGCACCCTGTCGACCGGCGCCGGCACGCTCTACATCGAGCGCGAGCGCCGGCGCGATGCGGTGCGCGTGGTGCATCACATGACCGAGGCGCTGCGCGCAGGCGATGTGATCGCCGTCTTTCCCGAGGGCACCACCAGCGACGGCGGCGGCCTGCTGCCCTTCCACGCCAACCTGCTGCAGGCGGCGATCTCGGCCGGCGCGCCGGTGCAGCCGGCCGCGCTGCGCTTTGCCGATGCGACCAGCGGCGAAACCAGCCATGCGCCGCGCTACATCGGCGACGACAACCTGGTGAGCTCGCTGTGGGCCACGCTGAAGGCGCCGCCGCTGCTGGCGATCGTGCGATTCGGCGAGCCCCAGTCATCGCTGGGCCGCGATCGCCGCGTCTGGGCGAAGACCTTGCACACCGACGTCCAGGCGCTGCGCCGCGAACTGAGCTAGTGCTTTCGCCAAAAGTCAGTCGCGTGGCCTCCCGCGCGAGTTGTTGTTTGAGGGGGATTTCATGGGCGATTTGCACCAAGTGCTTATATCCATCAAGCGATCATGGCCTTATGCTGCCGCTGGCCTTCCTGCCCCCTGCAGGAGGCTTTCACTCGAAAAACTCTCTGAGGAACCCCATGAGCAAAATTCTCGCCATCATGATCGCCGGCCTCTTCGCCGCGGGCGCCCACGCGCAAGCCCCCAAGGGCGCCTCGTCGGAAAGTGCTCCGATCATGAACAGCAAGCCCCAGGAGCGCGCCGAAGCCAAGGTCGACGCCCGGCCGCAGGGCAACATCAAGCCCGTGGGCGGCGACACCCTGAACACGCCCGAGGGCGGTGCGATCGGCACCGGCAAGTCCGCCGCCGCGGGCCAGAAGCGCGAAGCCACGCGCAACGCCCGTCATCCGAACCGCAAGGTGAACCCGCAGGGCGGCACGCCGAACTGATCCGCCACCGGGCGCCGGAACGGGGCATGGCGCCGAGCGCGCCGTTGGCGCCCTAGCTCCGGCCGGAACCGGCTTGCAGCGGCGTCAGCGCCTTGCGAGCCTTGGTATGGGCGAGCGCGTCTTCACGCTCGCGGGCTGCGCCGCCGCTCCGTAGTCCTGCGGGCCCTCGATGCCGGGGATCCGGTCAGGCCCGGGCCAGCGAGGTTTCGCGACTGCGGTCGAGGTCCGCCAGAAGTTCCGGGGTCGTCATGAGGCGCATGGCGTCGACTTCGGAGGATTCGTCGCCGTGCGAGAGGAAGCGGAGCTTGAAAGTACCGATCGAGACTTCGTCGCCGCTGGCCAGGACGAACGACTGCACTTTGACGCTGTTGACGTAAACGCCGTTGCGGCTGCCGAGGTCGTGGATCGTTGCGAACGGACCGTCCATCGTGACGACGGCGTGTCGCCGGCTCACCTGCATCGAGTCGAGCGCAATGTCGTTGGTCGAAGCCCGACCGATGGTGGTTTCCCCCGTGAACAGGGCAACCTGCTTGGTCCTGGCGGGACCCTTCATCAGAATTAGTTTCGGCATGCGTCCCCAGCTCTCCGATATGTAACACATTATTGTTACATCAAACGGCGGGGCTGCCTGATCGGAAGCTGAACAACGGCCGCAAGCCGTTGCGATATTGCCTGGTGCCCTCGACAGGAATCGAACCTGTATCTGAGTCTTAGGAGGACCCCGTTCTATCCATTGAACTACGAGGACCAGAGCGACCGAACTTTACCAGTTCGCCCCGCCGTCCCTCCGTTCGACGGCCGGCGTAGCCAGGCCCGTGGGTGAAACACCGTGGAACCGGCTTTGCCGGGCCACTGGTGTTGCCCCCGGCAGGGGGTGGGCGCCCGACACGAAGTGCGGGCAACTTGGGGGCGAGCAACAGTGCCACCGTGGAACCGGCTTTGCCGGGCCACTGGTGTTGCCCCCGGCAGGGGGGTGCCCCGACACGCAGTGCGGGGCAACCTGGGGGCGAGCAACATCTAGTCGAACTGCACGGTGTAGATGAGGTCGATCGCGCTCTGCTGTCCCGCCTGCGCCCGCAGCGTGAGCCGCCGCGTCAGGTCGTAGAAGATGAACAGCGAGCCCAGCGTCCCGCCGAGGCTGTGCTCGTAGGTGATGTAGAAGTCCCGCGCGACGCGCTTGCCCACGGTGACCGCGGAATCGCGCACGTCGCCGCCGCTGCCCGGGCCCTTGAAGCCGATCTCGTCGAGGCCGAAGCGGCTCGCCAGTCCGCTGCCGCTGCCGCCGCCGAGGCCGCCGAGCAGCGCCAGCGCGGCCTGCTGCAGCAGCACCGACTCGCCGCCGCTGGTGGCCGAGGCGCGTCCCAGCACCAGCCAGGTGAGGGTCTCCTGGTCCGACAGCTGGGGCTCCGAATAGAGGCGCACGCGGGGCGACTGCGCGGTGCCGGTGATCGCGACGCCGGCGCGCTGCGAGATGTTCGGCCGGATCGCGAGGATGTCGAGCTGCGGGTTGTCGAAGGGGCCGTTGAAGCGTGCCACACCGGTCTCGATGTTGAGCGCCTGCCCGTAGGCGCGGTACTGGCCGGCGACGGTGCGGATCTCGCCGGTGATGCGCGGCGGGGCGTTCAACGCGGTGCTGCGGATGTCGAGCCGGCCCTCCAGCCGGGTCGTGATGCCGCGGCCCTGGACGGCGAAATCGGTGCCGAGATCGAACTTCACCGCGATGTCCGGCGGTTTCGCGGTCTGGGCCCGGGCGACTTCCGTCTGGTTTTCGGCCGCCCGGCGCTGCGCCTGCGCCGCGGCTTCCCGATCGATCGCCGCCGAGCGGATCACCACGTCGCTGCCCAGGCCGGGCGCGGTCTGGTCGGGCAGGATGATGACGGCGCGGTCGGTCTTCAGATCGCCGCGCACCGTGAACTGCCCGTCCGTGAGCCGGGCCTGCAGGTCGCCCGACAGCGTGACCTGGCGATCGGCGCGCACCAGCACGCGCAGGGCGCGCAACTGGGCCTGGACCGACATGCGGATGCCGGTTCCGGCGCCGGCGGCCGGCGCGGCGCCCCAGGCCAGTTCGCCGCGCGCCGAGATTGTGCCGCCGTCGCGCGCGGCCTCGCTGGCCGCGGTGCTGAGGTTCCCGCTCTGGCCAGGGATGCGCGTCTGGGCCCCGGTGCCGCCCTTGAGGGTGAATTCGCTGATCTCGACCCGGTTGCCCGCGAGCGTGGCCCGGAGCCGGCCGTCGCGCAGGTCCAGCCCCTCGACCAGCGCCCGCAGCGCCAGCTGGTCGGCCCCCAGGGTGCCGTTCCAGCGCGGGTCGCGGCGGCTGCCCGCGAGCGTGGCGTCGGCTTCCAGCGTGCCCGCCATCCGCCAGCCTGGCGGCGCCAGCATCGACCAGACGCCCAGGTTCGGCATCTTCGCCGTGACCCGTCCCGCGAGCGGCGCGTCGTCGCCCCACTGCCAGCCGCCCTGGCGCTGCTGCACCCGCGTGCTCGCCTCGACCCGGATCTCGCCGGCCCGTTCGCTGTCCCAGGCCAGGTTGGCGCGCACGGTGTCGCCTTCGGCGTCCAGCGTGAGCTCGGCGCGGCGCAGGCCGGCCGGCGTGCTGGTGCCGGGGCCGGCGGCGGCATCCATGGTGCGTTCGCTGGCCGTTCCCGTCCCATGGCTGTGGATGCGCGTGACCAGCGCGGCTTCGCCGGCCTGGACCCGGAGGTCGCCGCTCTCGCGCATCAGGCGGGCCTTCGCGCGCAGCGTGTCGCCGGCGTCGATGTCCCACTCGCCGTTGAACAGCAGGTCGCCGCTGAAGCCGACCTGCGCCAGCGTGTCGCCGTTGCCCAGCAGCTCCGCCCAGGCCATCGGCAAGCCCTGCAACCGGCCCCTGGACTGCAGGCGGTAGGCGCGCAGCGCCTCGCTGCCGGTGCGGCTGAAGCGCAGCGGCTGCCAGTCGATCTTCACCGTGCCGGGCACCGGGCCCTTGAGCGTCGCGGCCGCCGCGGAGGCTTCCACGTCGAGCCTCGGGCTGTCGCCCGGGACGGTGCGCACCTTGGCGCTGACCGGGCTGGCGAGTTCCAGTACCCACGGCTTGGCGTCGGGACGCGCGCTGTCGAGCGCCTGGACCCGCACGCTGGCCAGCGTCGCATTCCACTGGTTCCTGCGTTCGATGCCACCGCTGGCGCGGGTGTCGAGCGTGAGCTTGCGGCTGCCGCTGGTGGCTTCGCCCTTCAGGGCCAGCGTCGCCTGGGACAGACTGCCCGACAGCTCGGCGCGCACACCGCTCACGTTGACCGGGTCGCGGGGGGTGCCGGTCTCGGGCGGCGGCAGCTTCAGTTCGAGCTCGGGGACGGTCAGCGTGGCCTGCAGCGTCGGCTCGGCCGCGCCGCGCGGGGCCGGTTCGCCGGCGCTCTGCAGCCGTCGCTGGATCGCCTGCCAGCCCCCGCGCCAGCTGGCGTCGAGCCGGGCGTTGCCTTGCAGCGCCGCGCCGGCGAACAGGCCCTCGAGTTCGGGCAGCGCTTCGATCCAGTGCTGCAGCGCGGCCGCGTCCTCGACCCGGGCCTGGACTTCGCCGCCGCCCGTGGCCGGCGCGATGCGGCCATCGACCAGCGCCGTGGCGCCCGGCACGACCAGGTTCAGCCTGCCGCTGGCGGCCTCTTCGTCGACGCGCAGTTGCAGCCGGCCTTCGACGCTGGCGCGCTGGGCCTCGATGCGCAGGCTGCGCAGGTCGAGCACCTGGTCTTGCCACTGGCCCTTGGCGAGCGCGCGCTCCAGCCGCAGGCCCTGCAGGTCGCCTGCGGCGCCGGCGCCGCCCTCGGCCTGCAGCGCGAGGTCGAACTGCAGCGCTTGGCCGGCCTGCTCGGCCTGGATGCGGCCGCTCACCGGCGCGCCATCGAGCCGGGTGTGGAGCGCGCCGGGCTTCACGCCCCGCACGGTGGCCTTCGCCTGCCAGGGGGCCGGCGCGGGGCTCCAGCTGCCTTCGGCCTCGATGCGGCCGCCACCGGCGCGCAGGCTCGCCTGCGGCAGTGTCCAGGTGCTGCCGTCGAACCGGGCGCGGGCATCGAGCTGCTCGACCGGCAGCTTCGCCTCGTCCCAGGGACCCGGCAACGCGTTGCGGATCTGCGCGCTGGCCTGCCAGGCCTGCGCGCCGCCCGTGGCCGTGGCGTCGGGACCGGCCTCGATCTCGCCACTCAGCAGCGTGGCGGGTGCTTCCGGCCAGAGGCGCCCCAGGTCGACGTTCTGCAACGCGGCCTTGGCGTCGATCACGGGCTGCGGCTGCCAGGGTGCCAGGTTGGCCTGTAGCCGCGCCTGCATCGGCTTTTCCCCGCCTTCCTCGACGGGGTGGAGTTCGGCGGCCACCGCAAGGCGCGCATCCGCACCGGCCAGCGCGCCCTTGACGCTCGCCTCGGCCCGGACGTCGATGCTGCGGTCTTGCGCGAGCGGCGCGCGCACCCGGCCGTTCAGCGTGGCGTCGATCGCCATCGGCGCCGGCCCCTGCAGGCGAAGCTGTGCGTCGTAGTGGCCGTCGGCGATGTCGACGCCGGCGATCTCGAGCTGGTGGTGTGCGTCGGCGTAGCGGTAGCTGCCTTCGAGCTGGGTCGCCTGCAGGGCAGGGGGGCCGGCCCAGCGCAGTTCGTCGATCTTGAAAGGCAGGTCCACCGTCACCGGCAGAACGAGCTGTTCGATCGGCTCCACCGGCGTGCTCTCGGCTGGGGTGCGACGCTCGATCACCACCTGCGCCGCGTGCACCTCGCCGAGCTGCACCCGGCGCCGCAGCAACGGCGCCAGCTGCCAGCCGATGCGGGCATCCCTGACCTCGACGGCGAGGCTTTCGCTCTCCCAGCGCAGCCAGCCGATGCGCCCGCCGGCGCGCAACGATCCGGTCACCTCTCGGCTCTCCAGCGACTGACCGGCCGGCAGGTAGCGTGCCGTGCGCGCCAATGCGAAGGCCAGCGACTGGTCCGACCCCAGCCACCACCAGGCCCCTGCGCCCAGCAGAAGCACCAGCACCACCAGCCCGGTGACCCCCCACGCCAGCGCGCGCAAGGCGCGCTGGCCGCGCGAGCGCCGCACCGCCGGTGCGGGCATGGTTGCCGTGTGGTGGTCAGTCGTCATGAAGCAGGCGAGTTGGCATCTAGAACGTGAAGCCCAGACGCAGGTGGAGCCGGAATTCGTGCACCTGGATGCCGTAGGCCAGATCCATCTGCACCGGCCCGATCGGGCTGGCCCAGCGTGCGCCGACGCCCACCCCCACCTTCGCTGCCATTTCGGCGGGCCGGTCGGCCACTGCGCCGACATCGACGAACACGGCGCTGTCCCAGGCGGTCAGTTGGCCGTCGTAGACGAAGGGCCGTTGCCACTCGACGCTCGCCACGCCGAGGTAGCGCCCGGCGATGACCTGGCCGTCGGGCTTGACGGCGCCGATCGAACGGTAGCCGTAGCCGCGCACCGTGGTGTCGCCGCCGGTGAGGAAGTTCAGGGTCGACGGAATCTGGGCGCGGTCCGCGGCGTTCACCGCGCCGGCTTCGGCGCGCAGCTGGACGCGGGCACTGCGGGTCTGGGTTCGGTCGGCGTTGCTCACCGTGCCGGCCGGAATGAAGCCGGTCCAGCGCACGTAGGTGCGCGCGAAGGGCAGTTGCTCGCCGCTCAGCGTGTAGCCGGCGGCCAGTTCGAGCGCAACGCCCTGGCCGCTCGTCGGTGCCGCCGCGTTGTCGAAATAGCGGCCGGTCCAGCCCCAGTTGAGGCTCAGTGCCGAGGCCGATGGCGGTGGATTGAAACCGTGGTTCTGCGCATAGTCGTATTGCAGGAAGGCGCTGCGGTCGATGTGGTCGCCGGCCTTGCTGCGGCCGCCCCGCAGACGCCCGCTGTCGACCGTGAAGCTGCCCGACACCTCGCTCTTCAGCAGCGCCGACGAAAAGGAGCGCCAGCCGCTGTCGTCAGGGATCGCGCTCCACTCGGTGCCCAGCGATTGCGTGTCGCGGTCGAGCGTGAGCTTCGACACGGCGCGCCAGCCGAGCAGCGGCATGTCGTTGTGCGAGTGGTCGATCGACAGGCGAGCGCCGCTGTCGGTGGTGAAGCCGACGCCCAGCACCACCCGCTGCAGCGGCGCCTCGCGCACCTGGGCGATCACGGGCGCCGCGAGTGGGTCGGATTGGGTGTCGATCGTGAGGAACACCGAGTTGAAGTAGCCGCTGCTCGCCAGCCGTTGCTGGGCGTCGAGCAACTGCTGCTGGTCGTAGTCGGCGCCGGTGGGCACGCGCGCGAGCCGGCGCACGTCGTCGGCGGGGTAGCGCTGGCTGCCGTTCACCACCAGCGGCCCGAAGCGAAAGGCCGGGCCGGAGGCGTAGGTCGCGCTGAGCTTTGCCTCGCTGCGGTCGGCGTCGATGTCGGCCTGGCTCGTGAGAATGCTGCCCGTGGGATAGCGCCTGGCCGTCAGGCTGCGCAAGGCCGCGGCCTTGGCGTTGTCCCAGGCCTGCTGGTTGAACGGCTGGCCTGCGCGCAGCGCCCAGCCGGTTCGAATCGCATCGCGCTGCGACTCGGAGGCGGGGTCCTCCGCGATCGGCCCGCTGAAGCCGATCTGGACGTTGCTCACGTGCGTGATCGGGCCGGGCTCGACCGTGATCCTCACCTCCCGCGGCGCCTTGCCGCCGGGCGTCTCCCGGAGTTCGAGCGTGAGCGTCGGCGTGAAATAGCCGAGGGTGTTGAGCAGCTCCCGCGCATTGGCTTCGGCGGCGACCATCAGCCGCGAGATCTCGATGGCGCCGAGATCGTCGACCTCGCGAAAGCGCTGGATCTCCAGATGGCGCTCGAGGTAGTCGCGCACCATCTTCGGCGCCTGGACGTCGACCGTGAAGGCATCGCCGGCGGCCCGGCGTTCGCTCGCCACGGGGCTGGCGGTCGCGTCCGATTCTGCTGCGTCCTTCTGGGGCAACAGACTGCAACCTGGCAAAAAGAGAACGGCTGCAAACAACAACGCCGGCAACCACGCCGGCGCATACGATCGGACCACCCAAAGCATGCGGCGATTCTGACAGCATGCTCAAGGGCTCCAGGCGCCCTGAAGGCCGCCTTCGCTCAGCGCCGAACGGCCTTTCGCGCCAGCGACCACAGCAGCGGCGGCATGAGCATCCGGGCGATGGCCTTGGCCTGGTCGACCCGGTACCTCTGCATGAAGACGGTGCCGGCTTCGACGCCGTGCTGCTTGCCGGCGAGCGGGCTGCTGTAGTAATAGGCCGCCACCGAGCGGCGCGGGCGTCCGTCGGGCGCCTGCAGCGGCTGGGTATGGCCGTGGTAGCTGGCAGGGCCGTGCGGCAGCACGATCGTGCGGCCGAATTCGGGTTGCACGTTGCTGACGCAGCGCTTCTTGTTCTTGTCCCAGAGTTCCAGCGCCGAGCCCCAGGCGGGATCCCAGCCCTTGTTGAGGTAGGTGATGAAGACCATCTCGTTCTTCAGACCCAGGTGGGGATGGCGATTGAAGTCCCGATGGATGGCGAAGGTGGCTCCGGTCCGGCTCTCGTGCAGCCCGCCGCCGAACAGCTTGGGATCGGGCAGCAGATAGGGCACGCCGCTGATCGAGGACAGCCATTCGCTGAACCAGCCCGAATTGATGAGGTCGAAATAGAGTTGCGAGGCCGGGCCCAGCTGGACATTGAACCCTGAACGCCGAAGCAGTTCGTATCTGCTCTTGATGTCGACCCAGTTCTCCCGCGGCAGCAGGTCGAATTCTTCGGCCACGAGATCGAGCAACAGCGGATGAAAGATGCCGTCCAGGACCAGGTGCGGAAATGGCTTGGCGTCGCGCATCTGCTGGCGCAGGCTGTCGCGTCGCGCGGCAGAAAAAAGCGTGTGGTCGACGAGCTCGGCCAGCGGCAGACGCACTCCCCGGATGCAGAGATAGTCTTCTCGCGGCCCCAGCAGGGGAGCCAGCGACACCACCGGTATCGGTTTCGCATGAACCGGGATGTCGACGTGATGCGACAGCAAGGCAGACATGATCCCCTCCGAAATGTGGGGTGGACGTTTTTTGAATCTTTAAGTTTTAACTGTAACGTAAAGATTCGACGCCTGCACTTTTTTTACATGTCTGTTGGCGCTGCCGCGGCAGCCCGGCCCGGAGTGTGCTACTTCGAGAGCAGCCGCATGGCGTCCTCGAGGCCGCGCAGCGTCAACGGGTACATGCGGTGGGACACCAGCTGCTGCATCACGGCGATGCTCTGGCGGTACTGCCAGACGCCCTGAGGTTCGGGGTTGATCCAGGCGAACTTCGGGAAGGCGTGGGTCAGCCGCTGCATCCACTCGGCACCGGCCTCTTCGTTGTTGTATTCGACGCTGCCGCCCGGCTGAAGGATTTCGTACGGGCTCATGGTCGCGTCGCCGACGAAGATCAGCTTGTAGTCCTTGTTGTACTTGCGGATGATGTCCC
>NZ_JBFUCI010000164.1:0-12555 GCF_056405335.1 Variovorax sp. P1_H12_2 | reverse complement strand
CGAATAGACGCTCGCGCCCTCGATGCCGAGGAAGACGAACACCGTCACCAGCATGGTGGCCCGCACCTGCTCGAAGATCCCGCCCTCCAGGCCGCCCCCGTACAGGTTGGCGCTGAACAGGTCCATCTTGAAGGCGAAGATCAGGATCACGATGAACACCAGGATCGGGATGATCTTGGCCACCGTGACGATGCTGTTGATGAAGGCGGCCTGCTGCACGCCGCGCAGGATCATGAAGTGGAACAGCCAGATGCCGATCGACGCGACCCCGATCGCCATCACGGTGTTGCCGTCACCGAACACCGGGAAGAAGGCGCCGAGCGTGGACTTGATCAGCACCCAGTAGGAGACGTTGCCGATGCAGCTGCCGATCCAGTAGCCGAAGGCCGACAGGAAGCCCGGATAGTCGCCGAAGCCGGCCTTGGCATAGGCGAAGACGCCGGCGTCGAGGTTGGGCTTGCGCTCGGCGAGGGACTGGAACACCCGCGCCAGCATGTACATGCCGGTGCCCGCGATGAGCCATGCGATGACGGCGCCCAGCGGCCCGGTCGCGTTGGCGAAGGTCCGCGGGAGGGAAAAGATCCCCGCCCCCACCATGCCGCCCACCACCATCGCGGTGAGCTGCATGCGTGACATCTTTTGCTCGGTCGAAGCCATACCTACTCCTTGTTATTTCTTTTCGATCGATTCGACGCGTCTTCTGTTTTTCACACGAATTGAACGAGCCGCCCGATGGTTGGCGCCCATTAAATGTCGTCTCCGTGACAAAACAAACCGACCATCTTGCGATGAGGTGCGCTTGAGATTGCAAGCTGGAACTAGGATCAATGCGCTTATAGAGTTTGTCAAGGCGCACAAATCCAGGTCGAACATTGGCAAATCAGAAGCCCTTTCGGACGTTGAGCCAGAACTCGGTCGCGCTGTAATTGAAGCCGACCGAGTTGCTCTGATCGCGGATCCACAGGATCTCGGGCCGAAGCGTCCAGCTCGGCGCGAACTCCCAGACCAGATAGGCACCCACCTCGTAGAGGTTGTCCTTGCGCCGCAGCACGACGCTGTTGTCGAGCGTGTCCGGATGGAAATGCACCCGGTCGACGTTGTAGGCGTCGCGCTCCCACCAGGCGAAGGTGCCCCAGCCCAGCTTGTTGTTGATCGTGAAGTCCAACGCGGCCGTGGCGCCGTAGAAGCTGGAGTTGCCGTCCGGCCGGTCGGTCGCGAAGTGCTGACCGCCGTGCGCCGTGACCGTCAGGCTGCCGCTGCCGTCCAGCAGCGAGTGAACCCACCCGGCCGAGGCGTCCGCACTGGTGCGGTTTCGATCGCGCAAGCGGCCTTCGGGATATCGGCGCCGGCGGTACTCGGCGCCCAGCGTGAGCTGGTTGTCGGGGTCGATCCGGTAGCGGTAATCCGTGAAGAGCCCGGCATCATTGCGGTAGTCGCCATCGCCGCGATAGCTGGTGCGCCCCCTGACTCCGACCGCCAGATTGCTCTCGCCGAAGGAGCGGCTGCCCGCCAGGCGCCAGCGCAGGTCGGAGTCGTCCCGGCTGTCCGGGTTGTCGTAGTAGCGGAATCGATAGTCGAGGCTGCCATCGATCGCATAGCCGTTCTGCAGCGCGTAGTTGAGGCCRCCGCCCACGCGGGCGTTGTAGAAGGTGTCGCGGCGATCTCCGCCGCCGAGCGCGTCGGTGCCGCGCGTCGAGTTGACACGGTAGCGCCCGACGCCGGTCTCGGCATAGCCGAAACCCGTGAGTGCGCGTTTCTCGTCCAGCGCCTGATGCGCTGCCTGGTTGTAGATCTCGACCTGGCTCAAGAGGTCCTGCGGCAAGTTGTCGAAGCGCAACACCGTTTCGAACTCGATCTTGGCTTCCGCGTACTGCCCGAGCACGAAATAGGCGCGGCCGAGTTCCAGGTGCGCGGCGACGGTGTCGGGCGCCTGGGTCTCGGCGGCCTGAACGATCTCGCGGGCGCGTGCCGGATCCGGCTCGGCCGCAAACGCCACGGCGGCGCCCAGCAGCGCCATCGTGCCCATCAACACGCGCAGCGCGCTTTTGCCTGCTCCCTCCAGCCTCCTGCTTCGGCTCATTCACTCTTCTCCCAAGGCCCTTTGCCCCTTTTTTGGGCATTAAACACGGCCTCTTCTGCATGAGCAATTCAAACGAACAGAACAATTGCATATTGACAATTTGGCGGATACCTGCAATTGAGGGGTCTCGCCCTTATGCAAATGATTGCCGAACTAGACAGGGTTCCGACGCTGTGATTTGCCGCGAAAACTAGGCTGACTCGGGTGCGGGAATCGGCAAATCGTCGAAGCGCCGGAATTCCTGCAGCGAGAAGCTGCTTTGCACCTGGCGGACGCCCGGCAGGCGGTGCAGCTTGTTCGTCAACAGGTTCGAGTAAGCGTCCAGGTCCTCGGCGACCACCATCAGCAGGAAGTCCGCTGTGCCCGTGATGCCGTGGAACATCACGACCTGCGGGATCGCCAGCACCGCCTCGACGAACTCGGTCGAGCGCGACTCGTTCTGGAAGTCGATGCTGATGCTCACGAAGGCCACCACGCCGTAGCCGAGCGCTCGGCGATTGAGGCGCGCGTGGTAGCCGTCGATCAGCCCCGACTCCTCCATGCGCTTGATGCGGCGCCAGCACGGCGACTGCGACAAGCCCGTCATCTGCGCCAGCTCGCTGGTGGTCAGCCGTGCGTTCTGCTGCAGGGCCGCGAGCAGCCGCCGGTCGGCGTCGTCGGACTCGATGCGCATAAATGAACCTCCAAATTATAAAAAGTAGACAAAATTATGTGCCCTCAAGAATGAGCTTGGCATGACACTCCTCCATATGAAGAATTCGGGGTTCCCCCACGCCTCTTCAGGAAACTCCCATGCCCGCCTCTTCGTCGTCGCTGTTCAGCCATGTCCCGCCCTACGAGGGCGACCCCATCCTGTCGTTGATGGAGGCCTTCCAGACCGACCCGCGCCCGCACAAGGTCAGCCTGAGCATCGGGGTCTATTTCGACGACGAAGGGCGCCTGCCCGTGCTGCCCTCGGTGCGGCAGGCCGAGACCGCGCTGCTGCAGGAGATCAGCCCGCGCCCCTACCTGCCGATCGAGGGCATGGCCGACTACCGCTGCGCGGTCCAGCGCCTGCTCTTCGGCGCCGGGCACGAGGCCGTGACCAGCGGCCGAATCGCCACGCTTCAGACCCCCGGCGGCTCCGGCGGCCTCAAGGTCGGCGCCGACTTCCTGCGCCGCTACTTTCCCGCGTCCGGCCTCTGGATCAGCGACCCGACCTGGGACAACCACCGGGCCATCTTCGAAGGCGCCGGGCTCGCAGTCCGCACCTATCCGTACTACGACCCGGCCAGCGGCGGCCTCTGCTTCGACCGGATGCTGGCCAGCCTCGACGCGCTGCCGCGCCACAGCATCGTGCTGCTGCACGCGAGCTGCCACAACCCGACCGGCGTCGACCTCTCGCAGGCGCAGTGGGAAGCGCTGATCCCGGTGCTGCGCGAACGCGAACTGATCCCCTTCGTCGACATCGCCTACCAGGGCTTTGGCGACGGCCTCGACGAGGACGCCTTCGCGCTGCGCGCGCTGGCGGAGGCCGGCATCCAGTTCTTCGCCGCCAATTCGTTCTCGAAGAACTTCTCGATGTACGGCGAGCGCTGCGGCGGCCTCAGCGTGGTCTGCAACGACCGCGCGGCGGCCGAGACCGTGCTGGGCCAGTTGAAGGCGACCGTGCGCCGCAACTACTCGACGCCGCCCACGCACGGCGCGCGCGTGATCGCCCGCGTGCTGAACGACCCCGCGCTGTTCGCGCTCTGGACCGAGGAGACGGCCGCGATGCGCAAGCGCATCCGCGCCATGCGCGAACGCCTGCTCGCGGTGCTCGACGAGAAGTTCCAGGGACGGCGCGACTTCGGCTACCTGGTCACGCAGCGCGGCATGTTCAGCTACACCGGCCTGAGCGAGGCGCAGGTCGGGCAACTGCGCGACGAACACGCGGTCTACCTGGTGCGCTCGGGCCGGATGTGCCTGTCCGGACTGACCACCGGCAACGTGGACCACGTGGCGGCGTCGATGGCGGCCGTCCTGTCATGAAGCAGATCGTCGACACCGGCCTGCCGCCGCTCGCGCAGCCCTTCTCGTGGGCGGTGAAGGCCTCGGGCCTGCTGTTCACGGCCCACGGGCCGGTGCGCGCCGATGGCAGCATCGACACCGGCCGCATCGAGGACCAGGCGCGCCTGACCTTCGCCAACCTGCGGCGCGCCGTGGAAGCGGCCGGCGGCGGCCTCGACGACGTCACCCAGGTGCTGATCTACATGACCGACGTGAAGGACATGCCCCGGATCGACGGCGTGTACCGCGAGTTCTTCGCCGCGCCCTACCCGAGCCGCTCGAGCATGGGCGTCTCGGGGCTCGTGGTGCCGGGCATGAAGATCGAGATCGTCGCGTACGCGGTCATTGCTTAGCGGGCACTCAGACCCCTGCCTGCTGGTGACGGAATTCCTGGCTCTTGCCGCCGTACCCATAGGCGGCGGCACGGGCGTCGATCAGGTGCACGTACGACACCTCGTGAAGGTTGTCCCGGAGCTCGGCCATCGCGGCGTGGATCTCGCGCAGGTAGCGCGCCTTCTCGGCCTTGGTGTTGGTCTCGTCGGTGATGCTGATGTCGAGATGAAAGGCCGACTGGCCCAGCTCCGCGAGCGACCGGCCGCCGATGAACCAGGTGTCGGCCGGGATGTACTGCACCGTGATCGCGATCACGGGCAGCTTCTTGTCGAGCACGGACTGGGTCAGCTCGGCCACCTTGTTGACGACCTTGCGAGTCAGCTTTTGATCGGGCTGGCCGGACAGATAAATGACGATGTGGGGCATGGTGCGTGGCCTCCTTCAATGAATGAAGCCTCATTGTCGGAACCGGGATTCCATCTGAATAGCAGGAAGATATGATGCATATCATCTGTTTTTTGAATGGATATTTCCATGCAGCCACTCGATCTCGAGCAATTGAGGACCCTGGTCGCGGTGGCCGATGCAGGCAGCCTCACCGCGGCCGCACCGACGGTCTTCCTCTCGCAGTCCGCCGTCAGCGAGCAGATGCGCAAGCTCGAGGAACGGGTCGGCCACTCGCTGCTGAACCGCAGCAAGGCCGGCGTGACACCGACGCCCGCGGGCTTGCGCCTGCTCGGCCATGCGCGACACCTGCTCGCCGCGAGCGACGAGGCCCTGCGCGACCTGCACGGCGAGACATTGCAGGGCGAGCTGAGGCTCGCGGTCACGGACTACTTCAGGCCCGGCGAGTTGAGCCGGCTGCTGAGCCGGCTCGGCGAAAGCTATCCGCAGCTTCGCCTGCACGTGAGCATCCTGCAGGGCAGCGCCATGGAGGCGGCCCACGGGCGCGGCGACATCGACATCGGCCTGGCGATGCGGATCAACCCACCCTCCACCCGGGCCGGCGCCCCGGCGCCGGCTTCGCCTCTGCGCCGCGAACCGCTCGCCTGGGTCGGCGCCGAAGGCCGGCGCATCGTGCGCGGCGAGCCGGTGCGGCTGCTGGTGCTGCCCGAGAGCTGCTCGCTGCACCAGTTCACGATCCGCCTGCTGCGCGAGCGGCGCGTGCCGTACGCGGTCGCCCACGTCGCGTCCGGCGTGGCGGGCCTGCAATCGGCTCTTGCGGCCGGGCTGGGCGTGGCCTGCCTCAACGAATCGGCGCTGTGCGCCGGCGTGGCCCGGCTGCCGCCCCCGCATGGACTGCCGGCGCTGCCGCGGGTGGCCTTCCAGTTCCTGCCGGCGCGGCGCGGCGAACCCGAGCTGGTGACGCGGGTGCGCGAGCTGCTGGCGTCGCACCTGGTCTGAGCCCCGGCACCGTCGCTGCGTGTGGGCGCTGCCTTACAGTCGACGCATGACAGGTCAGTACAAGACAAGCCTCGGCCGTGCCGCGTCGGGCCTCGCCTGCGCGATGGCGTGCACCGTGCTCATCGGCTGCGCAACGAAGCCATCGCCGCCGCCGAAGAGCGAAGCGCCAGCGGCCGCCGCCTCGACGGCGCGTCCGGGCACCCGTTCCGAGCCCTCGACGCAGCAGGCGACGCGCACCGCCAAGGCCTCCAAATCGTCCAAGTCATCCAAGCCGAAGAAGGCCGCCCCACGCGCCGGGTCCGACAAAGCGGTAGCCGCGGCCAAGGTTGACCGGACTTTTCTTCGGCCCGTGAACGGCGCCGTCGTGGCGCGCTACGACGGCGGGACGAACAAGGGCGTGGACTTCGGCGGATCGAAGGGCGATCCCGTGCGCGCCGCCGGCGACGGCAAGGTGGTCTTCTCGGCGGCCACGCTGCGCGGCTACGGCCGGCTGGTCATGGTCAAGCACGACGCCACCTACATGTCGGCCTACGCGCACAACAGCGAACTGCTCGTGAAGGAAGGACAGACCGTCAAGCGCGGCCAGGTCATCGCCCGCATGGGGAACACGGAGACCGATTCGGTCAAGCTGCACTTCGAGCTGCGAAGGAACGGCAGCGCGGTCAACCCGCTGCCGTACTTCGCTGCCGGTGGAGCCGACGCGCAGGCACCAGCCGACGACTGAGGACGCTGGGAGGGCGGCGCCTTCGTGGGAGACTCTCGGCGCTCGGCCGGTGAGTCGAAGCCTGCCGAATCGCTGGCAATTCGCGCTTCCGCGAAGTCCTTCCATTCCCGGCCAGACTCAGAACTCGCAAATTCTCCAATGACTCTTGACGACATCACTCGAGCGACGATCGAAGTCATCCAGGACCACGAGGCCTGGGGCGTTCCCATCGTGCTGGCCCTCGCGTTCGGCGAGTCCCTGGCGTTCATTTCGCTGCTGCTGCCCGCCACCGTGATCTTGCTGGGGGTCGGCTTTCTCATCGGCGGGAGCGGCATTGCGTTCTGGCCGCTCTGGTGCGCCGCGGTCGTCGGGGCCTTCCTGGGAGACTGGCTGTCCTTCTGGATAGGCGGACGGCTGAAGGGCAACGCCGGCCACTATTGGCCCCTGTCTCGCCATCCCGACCTGATCCCGCGCGGTCACAGGTTCTTCGAGCGATGGGGAACGGCCGGCGTCTTCTTCGGGCRCTTCTTCGGCCCCTTGCGCGCATCCGTGCCGTTGGCGGCGGGCATCTGCGAAATGCCGGCGCTGACCTTTCAGCTCGCCAACGTCTCATCAGCGATCGTGTGGGCGACRGGCATCCTGGCGCCCGGCGCGTTCGGCCTCAAGTGGGTGCAGGCGTGGATCTGAGGCATTCGCGGCTGCGGCGTCGTTAAGTTTGCGGGCCCACGCTCAGGCGCCTCTCTTCGACTCGCCTTGCTGCGAACAGCGTGCCTCGCCCCCCGGCCATCCGCGTAGCGCAGGCGCGTGCGGGTGGGGGGTGGGGGTGGGGGACCTACTGCCCGAACGGGCAACCGAACATGCCCCTCAGGGTGTTCGGCCGGCCTCCGAATCTGCGCTACGCTGCACCGATTGACATCGCGCCCAGTGGAGCAAACCGTGAGATTTCGTAGTGTCCTGTCCCCGTTCAACCTGGCGCTGCCCGCGCTGGCAGCCTCGCTGCTGGTCGTGCCCCTGGCCGCGCCCGCCGCGGATGCCGCATCGGCCAGCCAGGCGACAGCCCTCGTGAAGATGCCCGACAGCTACCTCGAGATGGCGGCCAAGGACGTCTATTTCTGGGCCTGGCCGATGACGAACATCTACAACCGGCGCATCAAGTTCAAGGACCTGCCGCACGCCGGACTGATGGGCGGGACCGTCCCGGTCGGACCACCCAATCAGCTCTCGATGCTGAGCGACTACATCACGCCTGACGAGCGACAGGTGGCCTGCCCCAATCAGGACGTCGTCTATGGATTCATGCTGTTGGCGTTGGACCAGAGTCCGGTCGTCGTGCAGGTCCCCGAATTCGGCAGCCGGTTCTGGGTCTACCAGGCCGTGGACCTTCGCACGGACGGTTTTGCCGACTTCGGGAAGATGTACGGAACGAAGCCCGGCTTCTACCTGCTGGTCGGGCCGGACTGGAAGGGCACGGTGCCCAAGGGCATCACCAAGGTGTTCCGGGCCAAGAGCAACACCGGCGTTCTCATTCCGCGCGTGTACCAGGACGACACGCCGCAGGACAAGAAAGACGTGCAGACGGCGTTGTCCGGGGTCAATGCCTATCCGCTCTCCGAGTACACCGGCAAGACGCAGCTGCGCGACTGGGCAAAGTCGCCGAGGTTCCCCGCGGAGGCCGGCGGCGACACCGAGACCAAATGGGTCGTGCCCGACAAATTCTGGGACACCCTCGGCGCCATCCTCAAGGATGCCAAGCCGCTGCCCGGCGAAGAGGCCATCTACGCCCGCGCCAGCGCCCTGGTCGCAGCCGGCGCGGCCGACCCGCGCGTGAAGGAAGTGCTGGTGAAGGCCGCGGCCGACGCCGACAAGCAGGTCGTCGACCCGCTGTTCCAGTTTCGCAACTACGGCCTGCAGTTGCCCGCGAACTGGAGCACCGTGAACAACGGCGCGCAGTTCGGCAGCGACTACTTCACGCGCACGGCGGCCGCCAAGTCGAACATCTTCATCAACAAGGTCAACGAGACCAAGTACTTCTACCAGGATCTGGACGCAGAGGGCGCGAGGCTGAACGGGGCCAACAAGTACGCGGTGACCTTCCCGAAAGGCGCCTTGCCGCCGGTGCACGGCTTCTGGTCGCTGACGCTCTACAACCAGCACCACTTCTTTGCCGACAACGCGCTCAAGCGCTACTCGCTCGGCACCAAGAACAAGAACCTCAAGCCGAATGCGGACGGCTCATTGACGCTTTACGTGCAATCCGATTCGCCGGGCGCAGACAAGGAGAGCAACTGGTTGCCCGCGCCGAAGGGCGAGGACTTCTCGCTCTACATCCGGACGTACTGGCCGCAGGAACAGGTGCTCTCGGGTGCATGGACGCCGCCGTCGGTCAGCAAGGTGCAATGAGCATGCGGACCAGAGCCACAGGCATCGCCTGCATGCCGCGACTATCGAAGGAATTCATGCACTACAAGCATCGCATCAAGGCCGTACCCTCACTCGTCGTCATGGTCGCGGCGAGCTTGGCCGGTTGTCAGTCGGCCAAGGCCCCGGAGGCGTCCATCACGACGGCCGCGCCTGCCGCCGTCAGCCAGGTTTCCGACCTGGACATCGTTGACGCCTGGTCGTACCTCTATGGYCGTTACCTTGTTCTTCAGCAGGAGAACCGCGACATCAACGTCGACAAGGTCGGCTACAACCGCATCAAGTACAACCCTCTCGGCTCCGCGGAGTTCGTGAATCCGAACATGGATGTCGCGTATCTGGAGTCGTGGATTGCGGTTGACGAGACCCATGCGGTCATTCTCAACGTCCCCAAGGTGACGGGGCGGTACTACACGGCGCAGCTGGTCGACGGATGGGGCGAGGTCATCGCCAACATCAACCAGCGCACCTACCCGCAGCATCCGTACGGCAAGTTCGCACTGGTCTTGAAGGGGACCCATCCGCCCATCCCCGAGGGCGCTGTCCGCGTCGAGCTCCCGGCCCGCAAGGCCAAGCTGCTTGCGCGCGTGGAGCTTCGGGGCAAGCCCGCGGAGGCGCAACGCCTTCAGAAACAGTTCACGCTGGACGTGTCGGACGGAATCGTCATCGAGCCGCCGCTGCCCGTGCCGCAATTCACGCCACAGGCACCCATCGGCGTCGCGATATTCGACAACCTCTCCAGCGTGCTGGCAAGCTACCCTGACCCGATGCCCAAGGGGCCGCAGTACCAGGCGACAGCGCACAGGGTGGCCACGTACATACAGACAGGCCAGACAGCCCGGGACCGCGTCGACGCCGTGGTGAAGAGCCAGGCCATTCCGGCCTTCCTCGCGCGCGCCAAGGGATTCGGCACGCAAAAAGGTGGCTGGTCGGTGGCTTACGTCGTCGGAAAGTTCGGCGACGACGTGGCCGCCCGGGATGTCATCAACTACGGCGGGCTGTGGGGAAACACTGCCAATGAAGCGATCTATTTCATCGGGCTGACCGACAGCGACAAGCAGCCGCTGAGTGGAAGCAAGACTTATGAAATCCGCTTCCCGAAGGGCGGGCTGCCGGACTCTCAGGTCCATGGCTTTTGGTCGGTCACGCTCTACACGACTCCGGACTATCGGGTGGCTCCCAACGCCCTCAACCGCTACAGCATCAACAACGTATCGCACATCAAGCCGAGTGCCGACGGGACGACCAGCATCTGGCTGGCGCCGACGCAGCCGAAGGGCGTGCCTTCAAGCAACTGGCTTCCGACCCCAGCGGGCAAGGACTATTCTCTGAACTTCCGGATGTATGTCGCCAAGCCCGATGTCCTGGGTGGACAGTGGTTCCCGCCACCGATACAGCAAACGCACTGACCTGTGACGCGGCTGACCGGGGCGCTTTGACCGCTTTGGGCGCGTGGCATCCGACCCGCCGCGCCCTACTCCACCGTCACACTCTTCGCCAGATTCCGAGGCTTGTCCACGTCGGTCCCACGCGCGCACGCCGTGTGATAGGCGAGCAGTTGCAGCGGCACCACGTGCAGCAGCGGCGACAGCGCGCCGTAGTGCCCCGGCATGCGGATCACGTGAATGCCTTCGCTGCTCTCGATCAGCGTGTCGCCGTCGGCCAGCACATACAGCACCCCGCCGCGCGCCCGCACTTCCTGCAGGTTGCTCTTGAGCTTCTCGAGCAGCGCGTCGTTGGGCGCCACGGTCACGACCGGCATTTCGCTGGTCACGAGCGCCAGCGGGCCGTGCTTGAGTTCGCCGGCCGCATAGGCCTCGGCATGGATGTAGGTTACTTCCTTGAGCTTGAGAGCGCCTTCGAGCGCGATCGGATAGTGCAGGCCGCGGCCGAGGAAGAGCGCGTTCTCCTTGCGCGCGAAGTCCTCCGCCCAGCTGATGATCTGCGGCTCCAGCGCCAGCACCGACTGCAGCGCCACCGGCAGGTGCCGCATTTCCTTCAGGTAGCGCGCCTCGTCCGCTGCGCTCAGGCGCTCCTGCGCCTGCGCCAGCGCCAGCGTGAGCAGGAAGAGCCCGGCGAGCTGCGTCGTGAAGGCCTTGGTCGAGGCCACGCCGATCTCGACGCCGGCGCGCGTGATGTAGGCCAGCTTGCACTCGCGCACCATGGCGCTGGTGGCGACGTTGCAGATGGTGAGGGTCTGCTCCATCCCCAGCGAGCGCGCGTGCCGCAGCGCCGCCAGCGTGTCGGCGGTCTCGCCCGACTGGCTGATGGTCACGACCAGGGTCTTCGGATCGGGCACCGAGTCGCGGTAGCGGTATTCGCTCGCGATCTCGACCTGGGTCGGGATCCTCGCGATGCCCTCGAGCCAGTACTTGGCGGTGCAGCCGCTGTAGTAGCTGGTGCCGCAGGCCAGGATCAGCACGCGGTCGATTTCCTTGAACACGCGCCAGGCGGCCGCGCCGGGCGCGCCATCCACGCCGGCACCGTCGAACAGCTCGGGCACGATGCCTTCCACGCCTTCGAGCGTGTCGGCGATCGCGCGCGGCTGCTCGAAGATTTCCTTCTGCATGTAGTGGCGATAGGGGCCGAGCTCGGCGGCGCCGCTGTGGGCCTGCACGGTGCGAACCGTGCGGGTCGCGGGCTTGTGGTCGCGGTCGGCGATCCAGTACTTGCCCAGCTGGATATCGACCACGTCGCCTTCCTCGAGATAGACGATCTGGTCGGTCACGCCGGCCAGCGCCATCGCGTCGCTGGCGAGGAAGTTCTCGCCGGCCTCCTGGCCCACGCCGAGAATCAGCGGCGAACCCGCACGCGCGCCAACCACCCGCTGCGGCTCGTCGCGACAGATCGCCGCGATGGCATAGGCGCCCTGGAGCTGCTTCACGCTGGTCTTCACGGCCTCGAACAGGTCGCCGTCGTAGTGGCTGTCGATCAGGTGGGCGATGACCTCGGTGTCGGTCTGGCTCGCGAACACGTAGCCCTTGGCCTGCAGCGCCGCGCGCAGCGCCTCGTGGTTCTCGATGATGCCGTTGTGCACCAGCGCCACGCGACCGGGGCGGGCCGCTTCGGCGTCGGCGCCCGGACCGTGGCTGAAATGCGGATGGGCGTTGTGCACCGCCGGCRCGCCGTGCGTGGCCCAGCGCGTGTGGGCGATGCCGGTGCTGCCCTCGATCCGGTCGTCGCGCACCTGCGCGAGCAGGTCGGCCACGCGCGACGTGGTGCGCGCGCGCTGCAGGCCGCCCGCATGGACCGCCACGCCGCAGGAGTCATAGCCGCGGTACTCGAGGCGCTGCAGCCCCTGCACGAGAACGGGAACGATATTGCGACCGGAAACGGCGCCGACGATGCCACACATTGAACTGCTCCTGCGATTGGATGCGCGATGGTAGGCCTGTTCATGTGAAATTTATCGACAAAATTTCATATGTAGTATCGATAACTTTCTTTATTTTCGTTTTCAGAAATTTTATTCCAATAGAATTGGAAAAATGAAATCAGAAGATCTAGACGACACGGACCTTCGATTGCTCGATGCCCTGCAGCGCGACGCGTCCCAAAGCAACCACGCGCTGGCCGAGCGCTTCAGCAT